>JAFDZP010000002.1:1638418-1750790 GCA_018266835.1 Bacteroidota bacterium
CGCCACTTCCTTAAAAATTATTGCAAGATTTTTATCGAGACAAACCCGAAAATTAATCTCAATTTTGTAAAATACTTAAAGAGACTTGTAGATATTCAGTCAGGAAAAAAAATAAAACCGGATGAACTGAAATTTGAAATCGAACATGAAAAAGTAATTACAAGCAGAAACTGGCTTATTGAAAAAGCAAAAGAGCTAATCTGATTTAAACGGTAAATATTAATTTGAAGAATTTAAAAAACATAACACTTCTGGTCATTCTTCTTTTAGTACCTGCAATTTATTTTATGAAGAAACCGGATAAATTTAATCCGATGCAAAACAACATAGAAAACAAATTAAATTATCTCGCGCTCGGCGATTCATACACAATAGGTGAATCTGTTCCGGATTCAGGGCGATTCCCTGTGCAGCTTGTAAATGCATTACAAAAAAACGGAGTTCTGTTTAACACTCCTGAAATTATTGCCACTACCGGCTGGACAACGGACGAACTTGCCGCTGCAATCAAGAAAAAAGAATCGCAATTATTAACGAAATATAATTTAGTCTCTCTTCTTATAGGAGTAAACAATCAATACAGGGGAAGAGATGCGGAAGAATACAGAGCACAGTTCAAAGATTTACTGAAGACGGCAATTGTGTTTGCCGGCGGAGATAAATCAAGAGTCTTTGTTGTTTCGATTCCTGACTGGGGAGTTACTCCTTTTGCCGAAGGAAGAGACAGAAAAAAAATCGGTGAGGAAATTGATTTGTATAATAAGATAAACAAAGAAGAGACACAAAAAGAAGGAATTGCTTACGTTGACATCACTCCGGAATCACGGAATGCTGCGACTGATAAAACCTTAGTTGCTTCAGACGGATTACATCCATCTGAAAAAATGTATAAGGAATGGGTTGATATGATTCTTCCACACGTTAAAAAAATGTTTTAATAAATTTACTTATGGATTTAGAACAACTGCGTCAATATTGTTTGTCAAAAAAAGCATGCGAGGAAACAACTCCTTTTGGTCCTGAAAATCTTGTGTATAAAGTAATGGGAAAGGTTTTTGCTATTACATCATTTGCAATTCCCTGCACTGTTAATTTAAAATGTGACCCTGAGTATGCTGCAGAACTGCGTGAGCAATATGAAGATATAGAACCTGGTTATCATATGAATAAGAAACACTGGAACACAGTAAGAGTGGATGGCAAACTGAACAAAAAAATGGTTGAGAAGTTAATTGATCACTCTTATGATTTGATATTAAAAAGTCTTCCGAAAAAACTGCAAGAGGAGTACGAGAAGTTATAGCATGTGAATTAACCACAGATAGCACAGATTATATTCACAAATTACACAGATAGTTTTAAAGGATATTTATACTTTATTAAGTCCTCTGTGAGCTCTGTGTGAAATCTCTGTGTAATCTGTGGTTAAAAAATCAGTCCAACAGTTTTCTGTCTTCATCTCTCGGGAAGTTAATCCACAGATAAAGCAGTCCGACGCCAACCCCAACAGAAGCCATCACAAGATTTGCATTTACAAAAAGATTAGTAGTAACGGAGAGCAGCGCTCCCATATCGCAAAGGACAAATGCAGCGATGTGAGCATTAAAGTAAGCAGCAACGAAATTATCCTTATTAACTTTCTTCAGCATATTTTTTCTTACATACAAAGAGCCTGTACATAATATAATTCCTGCGATTGTGATAGGTGTATTTAAAAAAGATTTTTCCGAATGCACATTGCTTGATGAAACAATCATACCGATAATATAAACTAAGGCAAGTCCCGTAATAATAACATAACCGAGCAGCTTTATTCTTCTGCTTACAATTATAAAATCAATTTGTTTAACCATTTCTGATTTTTCTGCCATAGTTCTTCTTTTTACTAAATTGTTTATCTATAAAATTAGCATTATTTTTATTAACATTTAATTCCATATTATAATACTTTTTGCGAGAGAATTCATTAAATACATCCGAAATTACCGATACAGATAAAGACTTCATTACTATCGTACGTCCACAGAATTTTTCAGAATTTTTAGGACAGGTTAAAGTAAAAGAAAATTTAAAAGTATTCATCGAGAGCTCAAAAATTCTCGGCGAATCGCTTGACCATGTTTTATTTACCGGTCCTCCCGGACTTGGTAAAACAACGCTTGCAAATATAATTGCAAACGAACTTAACGCAACCATTGTATGCACTTCAGGTCCCGTAATTGAAAAGCCCGGCGATCTTGCAGGGATGCTTACAAAACTAAGAGCAGGTGAGATATTATTCATAGATGAAATTCACAGAATACCAAAAGTAGTTGAAGAGTTTTTATATTCGGCAATGGAGGATTTTAAGCTTGATATAATGATTGATTCCGGTCCCGCTGCGCGAAGCATTCCGATCAAATTAGAAAAGTTTACATTAATAGGAGCAACAACCCGTCAGGGACTGCTTTCATCTCCGATGCTGGATAGGTTTGGTATCAACTGCCATCTCGATTATTATTCTTCAAACGAGTTAGTGAATATTGTTAAACGTTCTGCACGCTTAATGGGAATAGAAATATCGGACGACGGCGCAGAGGAAATTGCGCAGCGCTCACGGGCAACTCCGCGAATTGCAAACAGATTATTAAGAAGAACACGCGACTTTGCAATAGTAAAAGAAGACGGCAAAATCTCGAAATCAATTGCAGACTATGCGTTGACTTCGCTCGATATTGATAAATACGGTCTTGATAAAATGGATAAAAAAATCCTTGAGACAATCATTGTAAAATTCAACGGCGGTCCGGTGGGACTTTCTACTATAGCGGCATCTGTCGGTGAAGACCCCGGAACAATAGAAGATGTATATGAACCGTTCCTTATGATTGAAGGATTTATTAAGAGAACTCCGAAGGGAAGAGAGGCTACGCCGCTTGCATTTAAACATCTTGGGTTGAAATCAAATTCAAAAAAAGAATTGCCTTTATTTGATAATTAGTCTTATCAATTTTTATAATAACAATGAAAAATTTTAAATTCATAACTGCGCTTTTAGTATTGTTTGTACTGGCAACAAGCTGTTCTTATTTTAAAAGCACTACAACTAAGTCCAACGAAGAGTCACATAAAATAGAAGGCGAGGGCACGAAAGAAAAAGTACTTGAGAAAACTTCACAGGCAGATCTGAATTTTTACAATAAATATATAGAGGTTTCAAATAAGATTTCAGAAACAGCGGATGAACTGAATAAAAATTTCTTAACAACGGTTCCTGACCCATCAACGATTTCAAAAGGTTCTTTTATACTTGTAGTAGGAATGGATATACAGGTTAATAATCTGGAAAGGTTGTTGAAGGAATACAGACGTTCATATTATGAGGGCGGCGAGTTATCAAAACTTACCTCTGATAATCCTGCTATGAAAGAAGAAATTGAAACTTCTTTCAGAGAGTTATTGAAAACACTTGAATCGTATTATTCTATATCATCGCGGGTGACAAAGTTCTATAAAGATAAAGAATACAAAGATAACGTTTCAAAGGCAGCAGGATTTGATAAAGAAATGAAAGACTCGTACAAGCAGTATGATTCATTGTACACAAAGTTTAAAGAAACCGTTAAGAAGTATAAACCTGTAAAGGTAAGAAAGAATCCAGATGATTATACAAATAAGGATGAGAAAGCAGTTATTATAGTTCAGAACGCGTTAGAAAATACAATGGACGGCGCAGAAAATTTTTACAGCAAGTTTGAAAGCGTTAATAAGAATTCAAATGTTGACGGACTTCAGGCAGATATAGAAGAGTTTCAGAGAAAGTTCGACGCAGAGAAAAAGAAGATTGAATCAACGGAGTTTTCCGATAAAAGCCGTTATGTAAAATTCAGCTTTGAAGATTACTTCACAAAAATGACTCAGGGATTTATTGACGGAGTGATGAAATTTAACAAAGAGATGAAGAAGGGCAAAATGAACGACAGGGATTTCGGGCTTAGCTACGATAATGTTATAAGAAGCTATAACTACATGATTAACGCATATAATTCATCCATTACAACTGTAAATACTTTTAAAGTTTATTGATTTTTTTCGTGAACTTTAACGAAAAAATTTAAGTTATTTTCATTAAACAATTTTATGAATAAAAAACCTTCCGGTATTGCCCAGGCAATAATGATTTTTATAGTAGCTCTCGTAGTAGGGCTTACAATAAATGCCACGAGTGAAAAACGTGTTCCGTTGTTTACAAATTATACAGAGAAACTGAAAGCAGATAATACGGACAGTTTAACTAATTCTATAAAAGCCACAGGTGATTTTAAAAATAATCCGTACGATACAACTCAAAAGAAAACACCATTAAGCTACAGCAATAATCCAAATCTTACCAAAGAAGGTTTTATAAAACCTCAGAAAATAAAACTTGAGCTTGCCAAACTTCTTTATGATAAAAATGCTTTAATGATTGATGCAAGAAAGCCGGAAGATTATGCCCAGGGACATATAAAAGGCGCAATTAATATTTCGTACGAAGATTACCATTTTAAAGATAAGGATAAACTTCCTGAAAGACTTAAGGGCCTTAATAAAGACGGAATCATAATCTGCTATTGTAACGGAGGCGACTGCGATATGAGCATTGACCTTGCCTATGATATAGCGAAGCTTGGTTTTAATGCTATGAATATTTATCTCGGCGGTTATAAAGAGTGGGAAGCAGCGGGATATCCCGTTGAAAAATAATTTTAAAGTTAAATTTTAAATGAGAGATTTTCTTTCTTCTAGATATGTTCAGTTCGCGCTGCAGTTTATAATCGGTGCAGTATTTTTATATGCGTCATATAATAAGCTGTTCGACCAGGTGGGTTTTGCAAAATCGGTTTATGCTTATAAATTTCTTCCTGACTTTCTCGTAAACATTACAGCCATTATTGTTCCTTCATTGGAATTCATTGCTGGACTTTTTTTGATGTTCGGTTTGTTTAGAAAGGGGAGTTCGCTTATTATAATAATACTGCTAAGTGTGTTTTTAATTGCGCTTGTTCAGGCATATTTAAGGGGATTGGATATCGATTGCGGCTGTTTCGGCTCAAATCCGGAAGATAAAGTTACTTCTGCGGATTTATTAATCAGAATATTCGAAGATATATTGTTATTGCTGGGAGCAATTATTATTTTTAAGTTTAGCCGTTCAAAATACTATAAAAACGTAAATTATACGGATACTGAAATGAAAGTATCCCAAAATCAGGAGATATAAATATTATGAAATCAAAGGGTTCAAAAATATCGTTCTTCATGCTGGGACTTGTTGCGATATTTGCAATTATGTTTTCAGTCGTGAATAATTCCAAACTTGCTGCATCAATCAACGGACCGAGAATTGTGTTTGAAGAATCAAAACATGATTTCGGAAAAATCCCTTCGGGACCGCAGGTTGAATATATTTTTAAGTTCACCAATAAAGGTAATCAGTCACTTCACATCGAAAAAGTTCAGGCATCATGCGGATGTACAGGAACTGCAATGGGTGAAAAAATGGATTATGCAAAGGGTGAGTCAGGTGAAATAAAAGTTACATTCAATACTCAGGGAAGAGAAGGCAAGCAGGAAAAAACAATTATGGTTTACTCCAACGATGCAAAAGAGCCTCAAAAAGTTCTTAGCTTCACTGCTGAAATAGATCCTAACATGCAGTAAAAAATAAAATTTTAGTTTTACATTTCAGAGGCGGAGAAATTTTTCTTCGCCTTTTTTATTTTATAAAATTACTCACCTTCAACAAGCTTTAGAATATTTTCTTTCTTACTGCTAAGCTCAAAATTTCTTTCCTTCCATTTGCCCCGATAGAACCAATATGTAAGTACAAGACTTTTCAGTGCAACGGAGAGACATATTGCAATCCATATTCCGTTTAGTCCCCATATAGGCGCAAAGAGTGCGCACAGTGGAATTCTTAAAGTATTAAATATAAGTCCGATTGTTACCGGAGGGATGGTATCTCCCGCTCCCGAAAATGCTCCGTTTAATATTACATCAGCTGCGGAGAAAATCATAATCAGAGCATTGATTTTATTATAAGCTTCGGCAGCATCTATAACTGCAAGATCAGTTGTAAAAAATGTTGCAATGGTGCGGGCGAAAATAAAAAGAAGTATTCCATAAACTGACATTGCGGCAGTTCCGATTCCGCAAATCCTCCAAGCCAGCCGTTCGGCTTTATCTTTATTCCCTGCACCGATATTCTGCCCGATCAAAACTGTTGCAGCAAGTGAAAGACCTACACATATCTGATATGAAATTGACTCGGAACGATGACCGATACCCAGAGCTGCAAGTCCCGTTGTTCCAAACTCCGCAACAAATCTTGAAACGATTACATATATAAAAGAGAAAGCAAGACCGTTCAATGAAACAGGTAATCCGATTTTAAATGTATGCTTTAAAATCTTTTTATCAAATTTATACTCTCTGAATTTACCTATAAGATTTCTTTTTCTGAGTAAAATATATCCTATTATAAAAGCGGTTAAGTATGAAACTAAAGTTGAAAGCGCAGCGCCTTCCATTTCGAACCGGAGAAATCCGTTTACTCCGAATATAAACAGCGGTGCCAAAACAAAATTTAACGATACTGCCAGACTGATGAGATAGAACGGAGTCTTAGTATCACCCGTTCCTCTGTAAATAGCTGCAGTTGTTGAAAGTAAAGTAACACAAGGCATTCCTATAAGAAACGTAAGCAGGTAGTCATTTGTAAATCCTCTTTGTGCTGCATCGAGATTTATTATATCATATAGAAACGGCAGTACAGGTATTAAAAGAATTGTAATAAGTAATGTTTTGAAAAATGTATTGATGAGATTTTCAGTAGCAATTTTTCTTCCGGTATCACTTTCCTGAGCGCCGTATGACTGCGCAACAAGTGAGTTTGTACCTGTGGCTATTAGTTCACCTAAAGCAAGCGCTCCCCATACTAAAAAATTTGCAACAGTTATGGATGCAAGCTGAGTACTGCCGAGCTTTCCCACCCAGTAAGTATCTATTAAGGAGAAGGAGGATTTTACCAGTGTTTGTAAAACAGCGGGACCTGCGATTGCGAGTATTAATCTGTTATCTGAAAGCTTGCTTGTCAATTTATGAAAGATGAGGCTGTTAAAAATATCAAACATCTAAAATACCTCAATTAAAAACATTTGTAAATCTAAATTGATAATTGTTTTTATTCTTCTCATTTTTCGGTTAATGAATATTCTTTACCTCTTATCGCAGGTAGAGATTACGGGGGCGGAAACCTACGTAGAATCTCTGGCAAATTATTTATCCAAGTACGGCAATAATATTTTTATTGCTTCGGATACCTTTTCCCGTAAGGCAGAGGCAAAGATATTTAAAGTCCCGCTGCACCAGAGGGATTTCAGCACACGCCGAAACAACATCACTGAGATACAGAAAATAATAAAAGAAAATAATATTGATATAGTGCATGCAAACTCTCGCGCATCGGCATGGGTGGGACACTTTGCATGCAAGAGAGAGAAGATTCCTTTTATAGTTACCATCCATGGACTTAGCGGAATGAGGTTTTCAAAGAAGTTAGTACCTGCTCTCGGAGATAAAACGATTGCAGTCTCCGAGTATATTCGAGAAGTAACGATGAAGGATTTTAAAGTAAAGAAGAGCCAGATTGAACTGATACGCAACGGGCTTAACATTGATGAAATTATTGATAGAAGCAGGGAAGAAGTGAAGACTGTTTATAAAGACGAAAAGGATTTTCTTTTATCATATATAGGAAGGGGAACGGGTCCAAAAAAAGATATAGTTCTTGCTCTGGTGAATGAAATTATTCCTAAAGTAAAATCTGAGATTAAAAATTTAAAATTTCTTTTCATATGCCCCGGCACTCTGCACGATGAAATATTAAAGAGCATAGACAAAAAAAATAAAGAAGCGGGAGAGGAATATATAATAATTGATGACCATAAGAATGATGTTATGGCGACTCTTAATCAGACTGATATGGTAATTGCTGCAGGCAGAAGCGCAATTGAAAGTGTGCTGTTGAATAAGCCCGTCATTTTCTGGGGCGAGTCTTTATTTGGGGGAGTATTGAATGAACAAAGTCTGCCGCTTGCCCTTGAATCGAATTTCGGTGACAGCCGTGATGTTGAAAAAGTCCGGACTGATAAAATTGCAAAAGAAGTAACGAGCGCTATTAAAGAAAATATTAAGCTTCAACCGGCTGTTAAAGAAAAAATTGAAGAAGAGTATGGATTGACCGGCAATGCGGAGAAAGTCCTTACTTTATATAAAGCGGAAATCCTCAGTCATAATAAAAATATACTTGAAAAACCGCTACCGATTGTTCTTTATCACCGGGTTGTAAAAGATAATATTAAAGATAGCGTTGTCGGGATTTATGTGACGGAAAAAATTTTTGAAGAGCAGCTTGCGCATCTGCAAAAGAGTAAATTCAAAACAATTACATTTATAGATGTAAGTAAGGCATTAAAAGGGAATAAGACTCTTTCAGAAAAAAATATAATACTTACATTTGATGACGGATACGAAGATAACTATGATTCGGCTTTTCCTTTATTAAAGAAGTATAATTCAACTGCTGTAATTTTTTTAGTGACAGGTCAGGAAAGCAATGTTTGGGATTCGCATAAAAATGAGCCCGGAGCAAAGCTGCTTTCAAAAGGACAAGTTAAAGAAATGTATGAATATGGGATTGAATTCGGCGCGCATACATTAAATCATGCAAAACTGACAGAAGTAAAAAAAAACCAACTCTTAAAAGAAATATATAATTCCAAAGTATTCATTTGCAGAGAATTGCAGATTCCGGCCATTTCATTTGCCTATCCTTACGGTGAGTGTAATCAGATGACAAAAGAAGTCGTGAAGTCGTTGGGCTTTGAGTTTGGAGTTGCGACTGATTCCGGTCCTTTAAATTTCCTCAAAGATTTATACCAAATCCGCCGCCAGATTATTTTTTCACACACATCTTTATTCCAGTTCAAGAAGAAAATATCTAAGTGGTATCCCGCTTATAAAAAATTCAAATCAAAAAAATAGTTGTAAGACTTTCTTTATTTCCTTTCATTCTAAAACCTGTTTATTGAATCTTAAACATCGTTTAATTTTGCAGATTTGCAGTTAAAACATAGTCTGTTTACTAAAATCTCTAAGTAAACTATTTTCTGCAAAATAAAGTAAAAACTTTTCAAATCTATACAACCATTATATAAATATAATGGTTGTGCGGCGGCATATAAAACTTTCCTGCAAAATTATCCTGCAAATTAGTACTTGCTTTATATATATAGTCTTTACATATTGTATGCAAATTAACACTGCAAAATAATCTGCATAATAATTAATTCTGCAAAATAAGAATTCATGAAAGTAAGCAAATACTTTAAGATCAAAAAAATACCCGGCATCATTAAAAAACTGACCGGAGTAAGTGTTGAAAAATTTGAGGATCTCTTAAAGCACCTCACACCAATCTTTATTGATCTGGAAAAAAAGAGACTCTTCAAAAAATCCCGCAAGAGAGCCTTTGGCGGCGGAAGAAAACAGGACCTTGACCTTGACGACAAACTATTAATGCTTCTTATGTACAACCATTTATTTGTAACTCATGAATTTTTAGGCGCTCTCTTCAATCTGCATAACAGTAACGTAAGCAGACAGATCAATCATCTAGAGCCGTTACTTTCAAAAGTATATCAGGTTCCTGAAAGAAAGATAAAGCTTGCAGACTCTGTTTTATCTCAGTCACAGATTTTAGAAATTTTTGTAAATCTTGATGAAGCTGATAAGAAGGAAATGAATTACAGTCCTGTAGGAACAGATTATCCGCCGGTAAAATCAACCGGAACAGGCGGCAGTGATTTAAGAATTAACACTGAAGATAAGATAATCACACAAATAAAAGTTATACCAATAAAAAAATAAGAACTGAACTTATGAACACACAGAATACCATAGTGCACAAAGATTTACCGAATAAAGAGAAACTGAAAATAAATATTTAGCAGATAAAAATTTTATCAGGAAGTGTTAATAAGCTATATATAGAGTCGATGCTAAAAAAATTAACTCACATCTATAAAAAATGAACAAAGATTCTTTAGTAAGCAAAGTGGCAAACTCCAGCAGCTTCAGCCGTCACAGAAGCGAGCAGATATTCGACAGAATATTCGAGTTAATAAAGGAATCCCTTGTAAAGGATAAAGAATTCTCTGTTGATAATTTTGGAGAGTTCACGGTAGAGCACCGCGAAAGCATGAAGATTATGAATACGAAAGAAAATCAGGAAGTTTTGCTTCCCCCTAAAGACTATATAAATTTTACTCCATCAAAAAATTTATTAGACATAATAAATAAAAAATGACTAAAGAGCAGATAATAAGGAGTATCTCCGATGAGTTTAAGATAAGTGAGCTGGAATCCATTCAGTTTTATGAGAATGTATTTCAGTACATCGAAGGCTCTTTCCGTAAGAGCAAGAACTTAAACATTTCAGAATTCGGTAAATTCAACGTGATTGAAAGAACCGGGACTGACGGAGGTAAAGTTAATTCTGTGAAGTTTTCCCCATCAAAAAAACTTGCCACAGAGGTTAACTATAACTACAATAATCTCGCCAAAATTCTGTTTCGTGATATTGAAAGGAACATGAACAAGGAAAGAATTCTCTCTTTAGGCGAAGAAAATATTTACAGAGAAGAAGCTCCGGTTGAATCAGCTGAAGTTTTTGACAGATATACAGAAGAAGAAAAAGATTTTATTGAAGAGCAGGTTAATTTAACTTCTGCGAATAATAAAAATGCGGGTTTAAGTGATTTAGAGCAGCGCGTAAGAAAAATTGAAGCGTTCATAAATGTAATAAAGAAATTTTTTGAAGACGAAAAGCTTGGCGAAACATTATCAAAAGCAAAAACAGAAATAGTTCCGCCGCAGGCAGATTATGTAAAACGCGCAGAAGAAGATAAATTAAAAGATGAACAGTACAAAGCATCTATTTCGTCGCTTGAAGCAAAAATAAAAGAACTTGAAGCAAAGTTCAAAGAGTCCGAAGCTAAGAAAGTTGAGACAAGAACAGAAACAAAAGTTGAGACTAACACTGAAGAAAAGATTGTTGCCAGAGAAGAGAAAAAAGAACCTAAGATAGAGCTTCCGCCGATAGACGTTGTACCTCCTGTAATAGAAAAGACTATTGAGCCTGAAGCAAAAATTACACCTGAACCGATTGTTGAAGAGCCGAAAATTGAAGCTGAAGAAAAAACAGTAGCACCTGACTTAGGAAATTTAGTTGTAGAATCAGAATATACCGAAGAAGTAAAAACCACTGAAGAAGATAAGCCTGAGTTTGTTTCTGCCATAGATGTAATCGAGGAAAAAATTGCACCAGTTGAAGATTTTAAACTACCGGCTGAAGATTTTACAAAGCCGATTGAGGAATCACTTGACGCACCGGCAATTGAAAAGAAAATTGAAGAGAGACTTGCAGAGATAGTTAAAGCTCCGGGAAAGAAAACTCCTAAGGCAAAAGACCCGTCTACAAGCAATATTGATGATCTCTTAAAAACATTAGGAGTAGCAGATGAAGAAGAATACGAAGAAGAATACGAAGATGTAATAGAAGAAGAGCTGGTACAGGAAGTAAAGACAGAAGATATTGCAGATAAGTACTTTATTAAAACTGAAGCACCTGAAGAAGTTCTTCCTGAAGTTATTGAAGAAAAAATTGCTCCGGTTATTGAAGAAGAAGTTACACCTGTAATAGAAGAAAAAATTACACCTGTAATTGAAGAGAAAACGGAAGAAGTTGTTCCTGAAATAGTTGAGGGACAAAAGCTACCTGATACTCCTTTGGTAAGTGAGATTACTGATACAGAACTTCATGCAAAGGTTGATTCGCTTATACAGGAATTCAGAACTGAATCTTCAAAAATAAAAGAAGAAGAAGAGGAAAAAGAAAAGCAGCAGGAAATTGAAGAAAAGAAAGAAGCAGAGCCTGAAGTAATTGCACCTGTACCTGCAATGGATTCTGAAGAAGCACAGCTTTCAACAGCTTTATCTTCTATCTTCAATTCGATTCTTACCTCTGAAAATATTAAGAAGGAAGAGCCGAAGCAGACACCTATAATAAAAGAAGAAGTACAAAATCTTCATAATGAAATAGTAAAAAGTGAGAAACATCCGGAAACAACTGAACCAACTATAGAAGCTTCACAGCCTCCTGCAGAAGAGAAGAAGGATTTAAGCAATTCTTCTATCAGTGATATTTACTCAAGCGCAAAAAGCTTTAATGATATATTCGAACAGAAATCTGAAACAAAAGAAGAGAAAGAGCATGCAGAGGATTTAAACCAAATCCGTGAGATGCATGAAAAAACCGATACGAACGGCCACGATTTAACCGATACTTCAAACGGTCACAATTTACAAGATACCACAAATGGTCATAACTTAACTGATACAAACGGTCACGGTTTGAAAGATACAGCAGGTCTTGATATGTACGGACCGGGACTTACAGAAAGCGGAAAAGAGCACGACGTAAGAACATCAAAAATTTACACAAACGGTAATCCGCTGAAGCCATACGCAAACGGCAACGGAAAGAACGGTAACGGTGCATCAACATTAAATCAGGTACTTGAAGATAACGGTCTTCATAAAGAATCCAAGACGAGCATTTTCATAATTGCAATTATTATTGTAATAGCGCTTGGACTTTTATTCTTCGCGATTTTCAACTCAGGTATTATGGGTAAAGAAAATCCTTCATTAAAAGAAAAGAACTACGGACTGGTAAAGGTGAAAGATGTAAAGAATGAAAAATATTTTTACGATAACGGAAAAGATAAAGTTTACTTCCAGACAGAAAACGGTTTTACAATTCAGGCAGGTTCATTCAATGAAAAGGAAGCCGCAATAGAAAAATCTAAAATGCTGGCTGATAAGAAAATTGAAAATGTAAGAATTGAAGAACTTGAAAAAGACAATACAACATTTTTCAGAGTGAGAGTAGGAATGTTCAAAACTCTTGAAGAAGCAAAAAATTATTCAGAGAAGTTCTAATCTAAATTATTATAAGCTATGAAATATTTATCGTTAAAAGGCTTGGCAGTTTTAGCAGTAGCAATTGTTCCGATTGTGCTGAAGTTTAAATTGCATAAAAAAGATACACCGGTTGTGAATACACCAAGTATTCTTGTTGAGGCTGTTTAACTAACATTCAGCATTTCAACTTTATACATCAAAGCCGCAGTGGGTTAGCTGCGGCTTTTTTGTTTTATAAACCCAATTACAAAACAAGCAAGCACAGCTCCGCTGCTTATCCATAAGCATATCACACTGAACAAATCTCCGTGCTCAGTATAAAAAGTTTTCTCTTTTATAATGCCGATCTTTCCTGCGAAAGAAGCTCTCGTATTTATTTCCGTCTCTTCATATTTATTTCCGTAGGGGTCAATAAAATCTGAGATACCTGTATTGGCGCTTCTGGCAATCCATCTTCTGTTTTCCACAGCGCGTAAAATTGCAAACTGATTATGCTGATAGGTTCCAAATAGTTTTCCCCACCATGCATCGTTTGTTATTATGGTACAGAAGTCCGCTCCTTTTTTTACAAACTTGGAAAAATACTCCGGGTACACTGATTCATAACAAATTGCAGTATTAAACTGCACTCCGTTTTCCATAACAAAATTTACAGTGTCTTTGCCTATCTGCCACTGGCTTATACCGACACCCCAGGTAACAAAATCTTTAAGGAAGCCAAGAGTTTCCTGATAAGGAATTCTTTCCGCGCCGATTACTAATTTATTTTTTTTATAAATCTGGTATTCCTGCGGAGTTTTGTTTTTTTCAAAAAGCGCAGCTGCATTGTATGTGTCGTAAAAATTTCCTGAGCCGCCTCTCTTAGCATCGGGTGGGGCTTCAAGTGAGTCTTTATAAAATTTTACATAGGGTAATCCAATGAGTAACGGGGTGTTAATTGAATCAACAAGATTTTTAAATTTAAGATATTTTTCTTTATAGCTCTCCTGAAAAATTAAAAACGTAATTGCAGTCTCAGGCAAAATTATTAATTCCGTTTTAGGATTTTTATCCTTAAGTGTTTTAATCATATCGGTATACTCATTCACAAACTGCATTTGCTTACTTCCCCATTTTTCCCATGGGTCTCCGTTAGGCTGAACAACTCCCACGTTTACTTCTCCGTTTGTAAAAGCGTTAGAATATTTTGCAGGGCTTTTCATTATAAAAGTATATGCATCGGGAGCAAGATAAACTACTATGATTAAAATTATCAGTAGATAGCTTTTGATATTAAAATTCTGCCATCTTGCAGCGCGCTGTTTCTGAGCAAAATAAAACAGTAATATGCCTACTGTACAAATCCAGAACGTTAATCCGTAAACGCCTGTGTACTCTATAAACTGAATTTTAGCAAGGTTATATGTTTGAGAGTTACCGAACGTAAGCCAGGGAAAACTCAGTTGCGTTTGAGTGTGAAGATATTCGAACGCTACCCAGATGAATGGAAATGAAAGGAGATATAAATATTTATATCTGAAATTCTTTAACGAGCGGTAAACTTTATAGAAGGCTGCTGCAGGAAGCCAGAAGAACATAGGATGAGCTATAAGAGTAAGAACTCCCGCAACGATTAAAAATCTATCGGCATTGTGACGGAATCCGCTGAGGCACAACCACGAAACAGCTACAAGATTAAACCAGAAGAAAATTGCGTATGTTTTTCTGAGGACTTCGTTGTATGAGTTACACGTAATAATTTCTTTTATTAGAAGAATTATTCCTATGTAAATCAAAGGATAAAGATTGATAGGCGGAAAGGCAAGCCCGAAGCAAACCCCGCAAATGACTCGCAGCCAGAAGTCTTTAGTCTTAAATCTGTTGAGGAACTTTTTCAAATGTAACTTTTTTCATTCCCGCAAAGCTATTTGCTTGTTAAGGAGGCGGGAATCCATAAACATCAGAAATTAAAATATAATTATGTAAGAAGGGATTGAAAAATTTATGGGGAATTATTTAAAGGAATCTATTTGCAATATTTATTGTAAAATGTTTCCATAGCTGAATATGGGACAATGGGGTACTTTTCTCTATACATTCTTAAAAGTTCGGAATCAAAAAACGGTCGTCTTTTGGTAATTAACTCTCTAAACATTCTTTCTTTACAGTAAACAACTCTGAAAAAATAACTATCGTCATCTTCATTTTGAGTGCCATCATCGTATTTAAACCATGCTTGTATGGTATCTTGAGTTCTAACTAAAGACAAAGTATCTAAAAAAAACTTCACTTTTTCTTTTCCATTTATTTTTTCATCTAATAGAATCCATCTGCTCTCATTTCTATTTTCTTCCTTTAAGAAATCCTTACTTAATAAATCACTATCCCGTATTATAGGTTTTTGCAGTTCTTTTTTTTCTTCCTTATTACAACCGAAACTGATCAGTAATAACATTAAAGAAATTAATGAAAGAATTTTAAGATTTATTTTCATAGACTTTTATTTTGTAAAAAAAGTATTCATAAATCTCTTTGATTTACGGAAGTAGCTACTCCAGATTACCCAATAAACAGTTAAAGTAATAATATTTATTATAGTACTACTTAATATATTTGAAGAAGTGTCACTTAACTTTTTGTAATAAATGCTAGAGGTGATGGATGAATAAAGCAATAAATTTGAAAATATTACAGCAAGAATTGTAAAAAAAATATATTTATTAAATTCTTTTCTGAATTTAATATTTTTTGAAAAGAAAAGATAATGTACATATGATAAATATAAAAAAACTATTATTCTCACCATAAATGCAATATTAAGAAAAATGGAATTATAAGGGACTGAATTTTTATCAAGGTTGTCCTGAAAAATAGAAATTTCTCCTAAATTAGCAAAAGCACTCATTAGACTTAATACTAAGCATATAGAAAAAAATAAAAGCCATCCCTTTATACCTACTAAAGTTTCGTCTACAACAATTATTTTGTTAGACGCTTTACATTCACTACAAATAAAGTTTTTGCTTGCAATATCTTGATTAGTTATTTCAAAAGTTTTTTTGCATTTGAAACAAGTTCCTAACGAACCATTGAGAACGCATGTTCCTTCCCACTCGGCTGTATTTTCAAACATATATTTATTTTTTATCAAATTAGTTATAATTAATATGTTTTAAAATAGAAAACATTTTTATCTTAAATTTTAACTTTAATATCTCATCCATTCTGCTTATTTCTATTTATAACAAAAATTACTTATGAATAAATTTTCAGTCTCAGGCAATATTGTCGATGTTGTTAACAATAAAATTTTTCCCGGAACGATAAACGTATCGGGTGAGAAAATAGAATCAATCACAGAAACTCCCAACGAAAAATATAATAATTATATCATTCCGGGATTTGTAGATGCGCATGTTCACGTAGAGAGCTCAATGCTTATCCCTTCAGAATTTGCAAGACTTGCCGTTGTGCAGGGTACAGTTGCAACAGTTTCCGACCCGCATGAAATAGGAAACGTGCTCGGCATTGACGGAGTGCGTTATATGATTGCGAACGGGAAACTTGTTCCTTTCAAATTTTACTTCGGAGCATCGCCGTGTGTACCTGCCACAACTTTTGAAACTGCCGGAGCACACATTACACCTAATGACATAAGAAAATTGTTTGCAGAAGATAAGCTTGTTTATCTGAGTGAGATGATGAACTTCCCTGGAGTTCTTTACGGCGATAAAGAAGTGATGGAAAAGATTGCAATTGCTAAAGAGTTTGGCAAGCCGATTGACGGACACGCTCCCGGCTTACGAGGCGAAGATGCAAAAAAATATATTGAAGCTGGCATATCAACTGACCATGAATGTTTTACAATTGAGGAAGCGCATGATAAATTAAAATACGGGATGAAAATTTTAATACGCGAAGGCTCGGCTGCAAAAAATTATGATGCACTGCATACGCTTATTGATACTCACACGGATAAAACTATGTTCTGCAGCGATGATAAGCATCCGAACGATTTAGTCGTAGGGCATTTGAATCAGATTGCGGCGCGCTCAGTTGCAAAAGGTTATGACGTTATGAAGGTCCTTCAGTGCGCATGTGTAAATCCCGTGAAGCATTATAATCTGGAAGTGGGATTATTACAAGTTGGCGATTATGCTGACTTTGCCGTAGTAGAAGACTTAAAATCATTCAAAGTTGAACAGACTTATATTAATGGAAAACTTGTTGCTGATAAAGGAAAAACATTGATAGAACGCGTGCCTTCAACAATTGTAAATAATTTTAATACTGAGTATAAAAATCCCAATGACTTTCAGGTTAAAGCCGTGAAAGAGAATATAAGAGTTATAGAAGCGAATGAAGGACAGCTTATTACGAACGAACTTCACTATCCCATGAAATCAGAAGAAGGTTATTTAGTATCGGATGTTGAAAATGACGTGCTTAAGCTTGCAGTGGTTGAGAGGTATGGCAACACTCCGCCTGCAGTTGCATTCATTAAAAATTTCGGATTGAAGAAGGGAGCGATTGCATCGTGCGTTGCCCATGACTCGCATAATATAATTGCAGTCGGCGTTACGGATGAAGATATCTGCAATGCTGTGAACGGAATTATAAAACACAAAGGCGGTGTATCTGTTTCGCAGGGCGGAAGCACGGAAGTGCTCGGCCTGCCCGTTGCGGGAATAATGTCAAACGAAGACGGTTACACTGTTGCAGATAAATATACGGAGATTGATAAGCTCGCAAAGGAGCTTGGCACGCAGATGTATGCGCCATACATGACGCTTTCGTTCATGGCGCTGCTGGTGATTCCTGCATTGAAGCTCAGCGATAAAGGATTGTTTGACGGAAGCAAGTTTGAATTTACGCCGTTACAGTTTTGATAACCACCCCTAACCCCTCCTTGAAAAGCCGATCATTTATCAAAAGTCCCGCTTTAGCGGGAGAGGGGGACATTCTATAAAAAGTAGAGCTGCATTACATGCGGCTTTTTTATTCATAAAAAAATAATTCCATATACCTACTAATAGGGAAGATTCGTTTGAAAAGGAATTCATGATTCATTATTTTTGAAGTGTTTGAGTTGATGAACGTGGGCTCTCGAATAAAATTCATCTCAGACGAAAAATAAAAAACACCAGCATTGTAAAAACAATACTGATGGAGAGAAAATCCGTCAAAAACCCGTCATTTCAAAAAATTTTCTTTAACATCAATCTGAAGACGAGACAAAGATCCTTCAAAAAAGTTACTTTTTTATTACAGTCAAAATCTGAAATTAAAAAGAATCCGACTATTTCCCGACTTTGTAATAACGTTCCAAAGCTGGAGCATCGGAACGAGAGAATGAAAAAGCTCCGACTAACTTAATTCATCATTCATATTTCTGAATTCATAATTGATATCCATAAGCCCTTATGATAACTTTTGTTGTCCCGTTCCGTATCACTTTTTAACAGTAATTTTCAATCTTAAAAATTCACATGAAAAAAATTTTAATTATCGGCGGAACAGGATTCGTCGGCAGAATGGTCTCCGAACAGCTCTCACAGGATTCCAATTATGACTTAACTTTATTCAATCGCGGAAAAAGAAATCCCGACATCTTCCCGAATGTAAAACATATTCAGGGTGACAGGCTTACCGATGACATAAAAAAACTTGAAGGATTAAAATTCGATTGTGTAATAGATTTTGCAGGCATGTATCCTACAAATATAAATAACACTCTTGAAGTCCTAAAAGGAAACATCGGCAGATATATTTTTATTTCAACCTGTTCAGTTTATGATTTTGAAGCAGTTAACGGAATCATCAGTGAGGATTCGCAAGTTTACGGATGCACAGACGAGCAGCGTGACAGCAAGGACCTGCAATTCTACGGTCACAACAAAGCGGAGTGCGAGAGAGTTATTTTAAGCAAGGACTGGCTTGATGCAATTATTTTCCGTCCTGCGCTAATCTGCGGAAAGTATGACCCCACGGACAGATTTTACTGCTGGCTGTACAGAGCGAAGACACAGGATAAAATATTAATGCCGGAATCAGCAAGCTCACTTACCCAAAATACTTTTGCTCCTGACTTTGCCCACTTAATTATTAAGGCTATAGAGGCAGACGGTCATAGAAAAATTTATAATGCAGTTACACATGACCCTGTCAGTATTTTTGATGTTGTTAATACATGTTCGAAGTTAGTCGGCACGAATCCCGAGCTTGTAGTTAGGTCAGATAAATTTTTCGAAGAGAATAACCTACAGCCATGGATGGATATAGCAATGTGGCTTGGTAAAATGGATTTTGTATTCGATATGAAAAAAGCGCATGAGGATTTCAAGCCGCAGTTTCATTCGTTTGAAGAATCAGTGAAAGATACAATTCCTTTCTATGAAGAAAGAGGATGGCCTGTTCCTAAGTACGGACTGAGCATCGAGAAGGAAAAAGAGTTAATCGAAAAAGATTAATTTTTACCGGGAGGGAGACAGTGCTGAGGAAAAATATACTTTGTGTTTTCGTCTTTCATCCACTCAATTATTTTTATTATCCCAAAGTAGTTGAAAATAAAACCAAGCAACAAACCGATTATGTAATCAAACGGCGATGCTAAATTACTTTTAGATATGAAATAAAAGAAGTAACCTGCTCCGGGAAGAAATAACAAAATACTTGTTAGCATTCCCGGATTATAAATTGTTTTTGCTTTTATGTTGAACATTATTGTATGAGCAAAAAAATTACCGACTGAAATAAGCGTCACACCAATAGCAAACCAGATGTATTTTTCTCCAATGAAAATTGCTATAAAATAAACGGTCCATCCTAAGCACACGTTTACAATAAGAGCTGAATTTGTATTCAAAGGAAATCTATCTGGCATTCTGCTGCTGAATAATTTTTCATTTATCAATCCCGGAAAATAACCCGGATACCTGTACTCTTCAAACTGATGAAAGAAAAGTGATGCGAAATTGAACCACAGAATAAATTTCAGACTTCCAAAAAATTCCGGGTTTAGAATTAGATAAAACGCAGCAGAACAGCCGAAAATAAATCCGATATCGAACCAATGATTTCTGAGAAAATTCATTGAAGAAAATAGTTCTCTGTATTTGTATAATCAATAATTGTATTTTTCACTTTAGAAAAGAATCGGACTTTCCATACCTTTTTTACCCTTTTATTTATTATAGAAAATATTTAAAGTTGAATAATTCACCCTACTCAATTCGATTCACCAAGGTTTCTTTTTTCTAAACTCTAAACGGAGGTAAAAATGAAACGTCTTTCCTGCTTGGTACTTTTCTTACTTACGGCGTTTTCCATTTCCACAACATTTGCACAAACCCCGCAATATTATAATTATAATGTTACGGGTAATACGAACTCTTTTCCGTTTAATATACCCGGCGGTAAAGAGGTACAAGTATTATTTCTCCCCGGAGATTTTGCACAGCCTACTCCTGCACCGGCAGGAAACATAACTGCAGTTTCATTCAGACTTGCAGCGAATTTAGGTCCTTACACTTATACTAATTTTTACATAAAAATGGGTCAGACAAGTCTTACGACTTTTGATGCAGGTGTATGGTACTCCGGTCCGATGACACAGGTTTACCAGAGAGCATCTGTCAGTCTTGGCGGAAATGCTAACGAATGGATGACAATTAATTTAGATACGCCTTTTAATTATAATCCGGCGCAAAGTCTGGTTATTGAAGTAAATCAATGCGGTGCTGCCGGTGCTTCCGGATTCAGTACAGGTACAACAACCCTTACAGGATTCAGAAGAAACACTTCATTAACTACAAGTTCATGTCCTTTTGTATGGGGACAGCAAAGCGGTACGATGCCACATATGGGAGTAAATATTTCTTCAGGTCCGGTAATTTGTACTAAATATGCAAACACATTTTGCCCTTTAGCAACTTATCCTGTACTTCCTGCAATAACATATTTTAACTGCGCAGCCTGGATTGGTGATACATTATATGTTCAGGCACCAACAACAGCCGGGGCAGCTGCTACAACAATTTACAGATATACAGTAGGCGGCACATGGACAACAGGTGTTCCTTGCCCCGTTGGAGTAACTGCTGCATCAATGAACTCAGTCGGCGGAAAATTGTATCTCATCGGGGGAGGAACTACATCGGCAACTACGGGATCAAACAATGTTCAGCGATATGATCCTGCAACAGGAACATGGACTGCTATGGCACCATTGCCTGCTGCCTTATCGGCACACGGTTCTGTAGTTTGGGGCGATAGCGTAATATATGTTGTCGGTGGTCCTTATACAGGCGCGGCAACAAATCTTGATGTTCATTATTACAGAGTAGCTGCAAATACATGGGGTACAATCAGCGCATCTTTACCTTCCGGACAAGGAAGAAGAACTTTTGCCTTAAGTCTTGCTGCCGGAAATAAAATTGTAATGACATGCGGATTTAATACTGTTTATTTAAAATCTACTTATATCGGAACTATCGGTTCTAATGCCACTCAGCTGACATGGGCAGCGGGTCCTGACTTCCCTGTTGCACTAAGCAGACCATCAGGTTTTGCCTATGGAAACTACTCATTCTTATTGGGCGGTGATACAAATACTACAGCTGTTAAAAATGATAAGTTGTGGAGTTATAATGCTACAGGTGGTGCGTGGACACAAATGATAACTGCTAATCCTAGTCCTGTCTCTAATATCATGAATGGAGTAACTATAAAATGTGTTAACGATACTGTAAAGGTGTTTCAACCCGCAGGATATAATGCGGCATCTCTTGGTACAAATAATCTGATTATTACAGGCTGCGGTACAGTAACAGGGGTAGGTAATTCAAGTACAATCCCAAAGGAATATTCATTATCACAAAATTATCCTAACCCATTCAATCCAACAACAAAGATTGAATTCTCATTGCCAAAGGGCGAGTTTGTTGAGATGAGATTATATGATATACTTGGCAAGGAGGTTGCTATACTGGCACAAGGTGCGTTTGAACCAGGAAAGCATACTTTAGATCTGAACTTGTCTTATTTATCCAGCGGTACTTATTTCTATAGAATAACTGCAGGACAATTTACCGATACAAAGAAATTAATGCTTACTAAGTAATAAAATCTAATTTTTATCTATTGAGTTAATAAGGGGAACGAATAGTTCCCCTTTATATTTCTCTGAAAATTTTGTTAAAAATTGTTTATAATTCGTAAAACAAGTAAATCAGTTCTAATCCCTTATTCTCAAAACTATAATAAAAAACACTATGAGAAAAAAAATCACAATGTTGTTATTTGTAGTATTTATTGTCTTACCATTTTTATCTGTTAATGCGGATACAAAAAAAGGAATGCAGAATAGTCCTGTCTCGGATAGCTCTGCAACTCCTGATGCATACGGCTATAAATGGAAAGATAATACAGATGCAGGCGGACCTGCATATACTTTCAGAGATACTACATCTGGCCCAAGCGCAAACTGGACAAGAGTCACAGGACTTAGTGACGATAATAACGTGGGACCGTTTCAGTTAGGTTTTAATTTCAGATACTATTATTACAATGTATCCAGATTAAGAATCGGTTCGAACGGATATTTATTACTTGAATCCGGTTCAGATGTAAATACAAGTCCGCTAAATTCCGGTTTTCCTACAATTCCATTACCAACTGTACCTAATAATTATATAGCAGTATATGGAGCAGATTTAATTTTTGGTGTTGCAGCACAGCCCGGAAAATGCTACATCTATAGAAATAATGTCGACAGCGTTATAGTCACATGGTATGACGTTCCTTTATGGCAGCAGGCAGCCCCCGGATATAACGGAAGCCATACATTCCAGATTGTAATGACAAAGTCAGACTCTTCCATTACAATGCTTTATAAAAACATAGCAGGTACATTACAGCCGCCATCAAGCAATAATGCGCTTGTAATAGGTATTGAGAACATCACGGGTAATATCGGACTTCAAAGATATGCAGGCGTGGGACCAACACCTATTACCAATAGCATGGCTATAAAATACTATTATCCTCGTACAACAACTTATACAGTTAAAGATGCTGCAACATCATGGGTAGATAATGTTACAACGGGAGGTATATTTAAGAGGACAAATGATACTGTTACCGTAAATACAAGAATTGCAAATAATGGTAACGTACCGACAGGAGGCACTTTCCTGGCAAGTCTTTCTATAAAGAATGCATCGAATGTAGTAGTGTTTACGGATTCACTTACTGTTCCTGCACTCAATGCCGAGAAGGATACCCTTGTTTCCTTTGCAAAGAAATTTATTCCTACTACGGCAGGTAAGTACAGTATATCAGTAACAACTTTATTAACTGGAGATGCAGTTCCCAGCAATGATACAAAAACTCTTGAACTTAACGTTGTAACAAGAAGCTCACCATGGTACACTCTTGCCTATGATAACGGAACAAATACAGGCGGTATTTCATGGTCAGGCGGTACAGGCGCAGTTGCAATGTACTTTGTGCCACCGGTTTATCCTGCAAGAATTGATACGTTAAGATTCTTCATACCATCTAACGCAAGCAATGTTTCATTCTTCGGAAAAATTTACAGAGATGACGGACCGGGAGGATTACCGGGAACAGAACTTTATTCATCTTCTGCAATTACTCCAACGCTTAACGTATTCACTCCGATAGTTGTACCTGGAGCAATTACAATTAACAGCGGCGGCTTCTATGTTTCATGGGAAATGAACGGAGCAAGCATTCAGATTGGCGAAGATATTACAGCGCCTATTTCTAACAGAAGCTTTGAAGGACTTGGCGGTTCATTTGCACCTTATAGAAACGGTTCGACAAATGACCCGATGATAAGAGCTGTAATGAAGAATCCAAGTGTAAACGTTGTTAACATGAACACAGGTATTCCTGAGAAATTTTCATTATCACAGAATTATCCTAATCCGTTCAATCCTGTTACAATGATTAACTTTAACATTCCTGTTAATTCATTTGTGAAGTTATCTGTTTATGATATTCTTGGAAGAGAAATAAAGCAGATTGTTAATAACGATTTAACTCCGGGAAGTTATAGCGTAGATTTCGACGCATCGGCTTTAACAAGCGGAGTTTATTTCTATACATTGACAACAAACGGATTTGTTGATACGAAGAGAATGTTACTTGTAAAGTAAAAGAAGTAATAATAGAAGTATAAACAAAAAAGGGAGCGAAGAGCTCCCTTTTTGTTTTACATTAATACTAAATTAATACTAAAAATTTCTTAATTGAAATCCACACTGAATAAAATATCGCTGATTGTTTTTTCATTCTTAGCGAAGTTTGCAGTTGGTGTGTAAGCATAAACAACGTAGTTGCCATGGCTGCTTGCATCAATTGCGGACATAATAAGCATTGACATTTCCTGTCCGTTGATTTTTCCGACAGCGCCTACATAGTAAGCTTCGATGTCACCGATTTGTACAAAATGTGCTTCCCCTTCAGGTTCAAAATCGAAATCACCTAATGCCATTTCAAGTAATTCATCAGCAGAAATTTTATTGTTACCGAATACAACTGCAGTAGAGCCCATTGTTTTATCGGGACTCATGGTTGCTAATTTTGTATCTGTGTTTTCTGTTATTGTCCAGTCAGATGGAAGGCTGAAAGTCATTTTTCCGTCTGTAGATTTTAATTTTGTCCAGTCCGGTTCAGAAGGAGGTGTAACTTCTTTCTTTGGTTCGGATGATTTTTTTACTTCTTTCTTTTTTGTGGTTTCTTTTTGTGTTTCTGTGGTTTTTTTATCTTTCGATTCTGTGGTTGATGTTTTGTCTTCTTTTTTGCCGCAGCCGGAGATTAAAAATAGAAATAATACTACTAGTGCCAGAGTAGAATTGAGTTTCATTCTATGTTAGGGTTTAATTTATAAAAAGTAAATGAAAATAAGATATTCTGCAGATTATTGAAACTGTGTTCCATATCCGCAAGTCATATTTGTTTCGTTTTTTGTTCTACATTATTTCTGTATTTTAGTTCCGTTCAAAATTATTTTGCAGTTTTCATTCAAAAAAAGTTTAAGATATTATGAAACTTCTTTTTGTGAGCAGAGTTATATTAAAAAAACAAAAAATATACATGAAAAAAATCCTACTATCTCTTTTTGCTCTAATTCTTTTTTTAAATTTTTACTCAAACAGTTATTCTCAGAGTTTCGCGGTGGGTTACCGGGTCGGTTCAGGTTCATTTAAACCATTGGATTTTGTTATAGGCAGATATAATGATACCCGCACAGCCATTCTTACAAAAAAAATGGACAAGATATCATCTATATCCGGAGTTGTTTACAGCGTTGGGTATAATTTTGGCGAGGGAGGATTTGAACTCGAAATTCCGAACCTGAAATCCGAAACTGTGAGCTCTGAAACTTCAACTCAGATAAGAGAAGTTTACATGAAAATGACAGGTCTGGAATTTAATTTCTCCTATGGAAAACAAGTGTTTCAGGAGGGTTCACTATTCGGATTTATCGGCGGTGCATTAAGTGTCGATAAAGCTGATGCTTCAGTTTTCACAAGAATCTATGATAAAACAGGGACTGCCGGAGAATTTAAAGAAGTAAAAGCAGATGGCTCAGTAAATATGGGAATAGGACCTTTTGTCGGAGTTCACTTATTATTCCCGTCAGTCATTATTTTTGGCGAAGTAAGACCATTTTATAAATTTTCTATTACAAGCGCAGATTTCTTTGATGTAAATGCTGCATTAAATCCTAATACTTGGTATAATGACGATATAGATGATACCAAAGGAAGCATGAATTATTTAGGTGTGAACGCTAAAATTGGTATTACCGTAGCAATTTTTTAAATAAAGATAGATTTGTTTATATTTTAAAGCCGGTCAGGTTAAGCCTTTCCGGCTTTTTTATTGTAAAACCTATCTCCTGCTATTCCGTAGATATTAAAAATAAAATTCAAAAAATTTTTCATTAGTCTGTCCCCATTTGTAAATCTCAATCGTTAATAGTATATAAATCATCTAAATGATTTAAAATTTTTCAAAATCTAAACATTTAACCAAAATGACAGCAAAAGATAATTCCCTCAACTGGTTTGAAATCCCTGCAACAGATATCAATCGTGCAGCAAAATTTTACGAAACAATTTTTTCAGCAGAAATGCCACGAATGGAAATGGGCGGCTCAATGGCATTCTTTCCTGCCGATATGATGAACGGGAAAGTCGGCGGTGCAGTTGTTCAAAGTGATATGCATAAACCTTCTGCAGACGGCGCAGTAATTTATCTTAATGCAAACCCTGATTTGGATATTGCATTAGGCAAAGTAGAAAAAGCCGGCGGTAAAGTTGTAATGCCAAAAACTAAAATCACTGATGAAATCGGCTTCATGGCTTTCTTCATAGATACAGAGGGAAATAAAGTCGGTATGCATTCAAATAAATAAATGCTAAAATCATGAAAGAATTTTTATTGCTCTTCAGAGGAAGAGATACTCAGCCGGGAGCATCACCCGAGCAAATTCAGGCACAGACACAAAAATGGATGGACTGGATAAACGGTGTTGCAAACGACGGAAAATATAAAGGCGGTCATCCATTAACTGATACGGGAAGAACGATATCCGGTACAAAGAAGGTCATTACTGACGGTCCGTTTATGGAAGGGAAAGAAATGCTTGCGGGATACATTATGGTTTCGGTGAATGATTATGATGAAGCTGTTGCAATTGCAAATAACTGTCCCATACTCGACGGAGAAACCGGAAGTGTGGAAGTGAGAGAAGTAAGAAAAATGTAAAACTAATTGGAAGCTTCGTCTGAAAACGTAAACAAATTAACCGACCATCTTTTTCGCCATGAAGCGGGAAAGATGGTTGCTGTTTTAACGCGTATCTTCGGTCTCTCGCAGATTGAAATTGCTGAAGATATCGTGCAGGATGCGTTTGCCCAAGCGCTGAAAGAATGGAAATTCAAAACTCCTCCCAATCCATCCGCATGGCTGATGATGACAGCCAAGAATAAAGCAATAGATTTATTAAGACGTGAGAGATATAAAGAAAATTATACATTAGAGTCAGCAGCACAGCTTCGTAATGAATATACATCTGTTCCCATAATTGAAAACCTTTTTATGCATAATGAGATAAAAGACAGCCAGCTTAGGATGATTTTTGCATGCTGTCATCCTTCATTAGCTGAAGCGGATCAGATAGCATTCACGCTGAAAATCTGCTCAGGTTTCAGTGTGGATGAAATTGCTGCAGCATTGCTTTCAAATACCGAGACAATTAAAAAGAGAATCCAAAGGGCAAGAAAACTGATTTCGGAAAAAGATATAAAATTTGATATTCCTCTTGGAAATAAATTAAAGAAAAGATTGGATGTAGCTTTACACTCAATTTATCTTTTGTTTAACGAAGGTTACAACTCAAGCAATAAGAGTGATCTGATAAGACAGGATTTGTGTGAAGAAGCAATCCGTCTGGCATTAATGCTTTCTGAAAATGAATTTATAAATCAGCCAAAGTGTTCGGCTCTTGTTGCCTTAATGAGTCTGCTGGCATCAAGATTTGAATCGCGTCTTGATTCTAACGGAGAGATAATTCTACTGGAAGAACAGGACAGGAGTAAATGGAACACAGAATTAATTAATATAGGATTGTACTATCTGAATAAGTCTTCAGAGGGAAACGAAATAAGCGATTATCATATCGAGGCTGCAATCGTAGCTGAGCATTCAATCGCAAAAAGTTTCAATGAAACGAACTGGAATAGAATACTTCAGCTGTATGATATATTAAGTAAAATTAATTCCTCTCCTGTAGTTTTACTTAATAGAGCAATTGTTATTGGGAAATTATCGGGAGCGGCTAAGGCAATAGAGGAAATAAATTTAATTCCCGGTGTTGAAAAATATCTTAAGTCAAACCACTTATTTTCTGCGGTTCTGGGTGAAATGTATAAACAGGAAAACAATTCAGAGGAAGCAAAAAAATATTTTGAAATGGCATATGATTTAACAAATTCTGAAACCGAGAAGAAACTTATTCAAAAGAAAATAAATTTATTACAATAATTTATTCAACCAATTCTTCTTTATCTCCGTTTATTACAATTGCCTGCCCGTCCTTTAAAGTTATGTACTTTATATTATTATCAATGTAATACATTACTAATTCATCGATTAAATCAGTTTCGGGATGGTTTGATTTATAGTGCGGCGCAATTGAATAGGGAAGTATGCCAAGCCCGTTCCATATTGGTTGTTCATTATACATTTTCTTGACATACTTTATATCATCTACAATATCCAGACCTTCGAGTGTTTCTGAAAGCACAACTATTCCGGCACTGTAACCGCCATAAGCTATCTTATCTTCTCTGATAAGCTGCACAAGTATTTCATCGAAGCCGCTCATTTTCATTGCATGACGCAGAAGAAATACGTTTCCTCCGGGAATCCATACGGCATCAAAATCATTCATAACAGTTTTTAATTCTTCTTGTCTTCCAAAATATTTTCTCAGATCAATTTCACTTCCTTTGATTCCAATTCTATTTAGGTTCTCAATCTGTTGCAGTCTGCCGGCTTCTCTATCTTCCGCAGGAAAATAATCTCTTGCATTCAGAATGATTGCAGTATTTTTATCACCTTGAATCATTTCGGCAAATTTTGCCGGGTGATTCCCTAAATGAAACGAAGATAAGTAAAGTCTCATAAGCTCTAAAGTATAATTTCTTCTTTATCTCCGTTAATTACAATTGCCTGCCCGTCCATAAGAGTTTTATAATGTATGTTTTCTGCTATGAAATACTCTACAACTTTATCCATCGATTCAGATTTTCCATGCTGTGACTTGTAGTGCGGCGCAATACAATATGGAAGTACATTTAATCCTTCATATATACATTGTTCATTATAAGTTGATGAGACTTTTGTATCATCATCGGCAATTTCAAGTCCCCGAAGCGATGGAGCCAAAACAACAACTCCCGCGCTGTAACCGGCATAAACAATTTTATCTTCGTTTAACATATTTTTGATAATCACATCAAAGCCGCTATCGTACATTGCCCTCCGAAGAAGAAATGAATCTCCGCCCGGAATCCATAGAGTATCGTATTCCATCAGCTGTGCTTCAAGACTTTCTTTATCGCCGTAATATTTTCTTAAATCAATCTCTTCGGGAGTAAGTCCGATTTTTTCTAAATCGTGGAATTCCTCATGAAGCGCGTGATGTCTTTCTTTTTCGTGAAAGTAATCATGGGCATTTAATATAACTGCAGCACGTTTATTTCCTGTTACTAATCCAGAAAATTTTTCCGGTTCATTACCGAGACGAAATGATGATAAATATAATCGCATATTTTAAAATAGAAAGGAATTTACTCTTAATAAATGGTATTAATTCCATTTAGCGTTTTGCATCTTACTTGTTTTTACAAAAGAGAAGTAATATTATTTTATAAATAAAAATTATGCAAACATATATTGAAATCCGTTCAACAAAAATTCCTGCATTAGGTTACGGTACGTTCCTTCTCCCGGGAAAAGAATGTCTCGACGGAGTTGCCGATGCATTGAACATTGGCTACCGGCATATCGACACTGCTCAGGCTTATAAAAACGAAGAAGAAGTTGGTACTGCTATAAAAAATACATCTGTTAAACGTGATGAAATATTTGTAACAACAAAAGTGACTCCGCGTAATTTTTCGGTTGAAAATTTTCTTCCTTCAGTAGAAGAAAGCCTTCAAAAATTGCAGATGGACTCTGTTGACATGCTGCTTCTTCACTGGCCATCGGATGATGAAACAAACAAAATAGCTGTCGAGCAGTTAGCAATAGCTCAGCAGAAGGGTTATGCAAAACTAATCGGGGTAAGCAATTTCACTCTAAGCCAGATGTATACTGCATTAAAGCAGGCAGATATCTGCTGCAGTCAGGTTGAGTATCATCCGTACTTCGCTCAGAAAAAAGTTCTTCCTTATGTTCATAGCCACAATATGTTTCTCACTGCATACAGACCTTTGGCTGATGGAAAAATTCTCAAAGATGAACTTATCATTTCATTGGCAGAAAAATGTAATCACTCTCCTGCACAGATTGTTTTACGATGGTTCCTTCAGCAGAAAGATGTTGCTACAATTCCGAAAGCTTCCGATGAAAAACATCGCAGAGATAATTTCGATATCTTTGATTTTGAACTAAGCGATGATGATATGAAAGAAATAACCGGACTTGATACAGGCAAGAGAATGGTTGACCCTCCTTTTGCTCCCAAGTGGGATGATTAACCTATCTGCTTAGTTTTGTGAATGAAGAATTTTCGTCGGTAACACCTTTATCCATAATTATATAATAAGGGATATCAGCAGGAAGTTTTTCTTTCCCGCAGATGAAAAGAATCTTTGAAAGCATTACGCCTTCTTCGCAATTTTGCATGACCACTGTTGCGCTTTGGCAGTCACGGGCAGGGAAGCCGTTCTTCGGATTAAATATGTGATGATACCTTATTCCGTTTATTATGCTGTACCTTTCATAGTCACCGCTTGTAAGCACAGCACAGTCTTCAACTTCAATTCGCTTTACAATGTTTAGGTTTTCACGCGGGTCTTTCACTCCAATTATCCATTTACTGCCGTCACTTTTTCTTCCGCTTGCGTAAATATCGCCGCCGCCGTTAATCAGGAAATTTTTAACTCCTCTCCCATGTAAAATCATTACTGCTCTGTTCAATGCATAACCTTTCGCTATTCCACCCAAATCTATTTTCAATCCTTTTTTAAGAAATGATATTGTAGTATCATTGGGATTCAGCGCCAAATTTTTGTAACCGACGTATGTAAGAAGATGTTTTATAAGAGATGAGTCGGGCGGAGTTTTTAACGGATGGTCAGAATTAAATCCCCAGTAATCTGTCAGCGGTCCCACTGTAATATCAAAGTAGCCGTCGTACAGTTCGGAGTATATAATACTTCTCTTTATTAATTCGTAAAGTTCAAAACTGATTTTCACTGGGAAGGAAGCAGCGTTGTTGTTCACGTAACTCATTTCAGTTGAGTCTTTGTAGTTGCTTGCAAATTTTTCTATGCGTTCAATTTCTTTGAAGGCATAATAAATTGCCTTCCTGCATGAATCTATGCTTCCGTGAATTGCAGTTATCTCAAACTCCGTTCCCATCAGCTGCTTGCTTGCAGACATTTCAAATGATACAGCAGTATCCTGAGAAAATGCATATGAATAAAATGAAATAAAAAATAAAATAAAAAATAATATTGCGGACTTCATAGGTTACTCGGCAAAAATATGAAGCTCGTTTGGAATGCATGTAAGAAAATCACCGGCTTTGGTAATAGCTTTCATCTTACTGCAGATTTTATGTCTGCAATCAGAATCCATTATCTTAACGCCGCTCTCTGAAATATTTATTTTTGTAATTCCTGCTTTACCTGTAAAACTGTAATTACCATAGGAGAGTGGGTCAATTTGTTTTATGATCTGTCCTTTTTGCATAACGAAAATCTTCGATGCATTATTATCAGATTTTGTAAATAGTCTTACCCGTACAGGATTAGAAATTAAAGAAGGCAGCTTCAGTGTACTTCTTATTTCTTTCAATCCTTGACTTAAATTATCATTTGAATTTGTAAAATCTATGAGTCTTCCGTTTTTTACTAATACAATATCACCGACTGCATTTCCTGAGACAGAATACTCCGCATATTTTAAATTTGTAGTTTGAAAGTTTCCTTCCTTTGCAAATTTTTCCAGCATGGCAGATGCCTTATCGGGGTTATCAGTTATTACTTCAAGAGAAAAATTTTCTTCAGTTGAAGATGTTATTCCTGTCTTTGTTAATGCTTTTAAAGCAGAGGGCAGGATTGTCCCCGCAGCAACTGCCATTGATGATGCTATTAAAAAACTTCTTCTGTTCATTTTTATAATTAAAATCTTTATAGTAAAATTTTAAATCCTATTGAAAATAAATATGCATACATCTCACTGAGACGTGTTGCCCAGTCAGGTGAATCTGTATGTCTGTGATAAAATCCTATGCTGGAAATAAGAGAAACTTTCTCGTTATTTAAAAAAGGAAGATCCAGACTTTTGTTTCCCTTTACTTCAAGATCGAGTGAGAGCTGATTAGTATTTCCGGAATTCAACTTTCCGTCTACTGTCATCAGTTCTTCGGGAGCGGCGTACTCAGGCTTAAAGAAATATGCTTTCGTCTGAAAATACTGTCTGAAGCCCAGTGAAATATTTGTGTAGTTGCTTACATGGGTTTTGTATTCAATATCGAATGTATGCGACTTTATATCCCATGTATCCCAGTAATATCTGTAACCGAGAAGCAGTGTCGAGAGCTTTGTAACTCCAAAGTTCATTCTTAGCCCGGCAGCCTTGCGAACTCGTACATCCGGTTCAATAGGTTCAAGAGTTCTTAAAGTACTTCCGTCAAGAATTCTTACAACCTGATAGCCGTCAAGCATGTAACCGTTTACGTTTATATAGGAGAAATCAAGCTGGCTTATAATTTTCTTCGAGAGAATTTGCGTCACTCCTAAATTTATTGTTGTTGTATTTCTATCCTTCGTCCATGTTCTTGTCTGAGGAAAAACTTTATCCCAGTTGCCTGCGTAGCCGATCTGAAAAATTGTGTTCTTCTTTGCAAATGGCATTATAAGATTTGCGGCAAAAGTTTTTGATGAGTAGTCGTGCTCTGTACTATACATACCGTCAACTGAAACCGTCGCTCCGAAAACATCTCTTGTTAATCCTAAGTTAAGCTGATGCCTTAATTCATCGGGAGTGTTATCGCCGCCGCCTGTTGTTGTCTTTGTTGCAGAGGTTACTCCATCGACTCTGAAAAGCATTTGCATCGTTGCCGAACTTATTGCATCTACTAAATAAGATGCATTCACACTTGTTTTGCTATCCAGATTTTTAGTGATACTTATAGAAGGGTAAATTACTATCAGTCTGAAATTATCGAAGTATGAATTCATATTTACCTGCAGTTCATCCTCAGTTGGCTGCTGCGCAAAAAGAAATACGGGCAAACATAAAAATAATATTACAGCAAACCATTTACCCACAGCCGCATCCTCCGCCTTCAGTACCGTTTCCTCCTTCCGAGCCTTCACGGATATTTATATAGTGGTCTTTGATTCCTTTCCGTATCGGGTTCTCATCGAATATCATATTCGGGTCAGCAAGCCTTTCTCTTTCATATGGCTGAACCACTACACAGCCTGAGGTAGTAAAGAGTAATGCTATGATTATAAATAAAATTGTTTTCATTTTGTAATGTCTCATTTTTAATTCCCTCTGTCCCAAAGTTTTCCGTGGCATTGATAGCATGAGTTTGCCCATGTGTTCACTCCGTTTATAAGAGTGACTTTACCTGCTAAATCTAATGAGTGGCAAGTAAGGCAGTCATCGATATTATTATTTCTTCCAACTGATTTATGAAGAAATCCGCCGTAAGAAGAGTTGTGGTCTGAAGGAACATTAGGCTTTGATGCAGTAGGGAACGGTCCGTCGCATGAATAGAATACTATAGAGAAAATAAATCCGATAACAAATAAATATATTAAGCTTAATTTCATAAATAAGTTTAGAGTATCTTCTTTACTATTAATAAAATACAGTAATGCAGATAAAAATTTTACGCAGCTATATAATTACAAAAACTTGTCCGGAAATTTATTTCTTATGGATGTGATGAGCGCGGAGAATTACTATTGTGTGACAATCAAAATTACTTTTGGTTTAACGCAAAGAAAAGACATTTATAAATCCTGTTTTGAATGGTGTTAAATTTTTGATTAAAAATTAAACATCCGGTTTACCCTGAGAAAAATTTTGTTCAGTTTTCTTTTTGCTAATGATTCCTGAATTTTTCTTGGTATAAAGTTAAGTATTAAATAACTAAAGTCATTTCTTGCTACTCTTTTATCTAACATAATATTATTGCCTTTTCCATTTTTTGAGAAGATTTATTTTGTTCATTGAACTTATACAAGATATACTTAATGTCTTTTCCATACAAAAAGAAATCGATTAAAAATCCTGTAAATCCTAACAAAATTCCTACGTTATATCATTGATAAACATTAGTTTATTTATTAAAATTGTCACCTTAAAAATTCATGAGTAATGGTTAGATTAAATTAGTAATGAATTCAGCTTTTCTGAATTTCCGACTTTAAATTCTCTGGCAAATTTCTCATTTTTACAAAACATTTAAAACAGAAAGGATTTACAATTTTGGCATTACAAAGAACGCTTTGCATTATAAAACCAGATGCAGTTAAAAAGAACGTTTCCGGCTCAATTCTTCAGATGATACTTGATTCCGGCTTTAAAGTAAAAGGCATGAAACTCGTTCAGCTTTCCGAAGCTCAGGCAGGAAAGTTTTACGAAGTTCACAAAGAAAGACCATTTTATAAAGACTTAGTTTCTTTCATGACTTCAGGTCCTGTTATTCCGATTGCATTAGAAAAAGAAAACGGAATACTTGCATGGAGAACTTTAATCGGCGCAACAGATCCTGCTGAAGCTGAAGAAGGAACTATCAGGAAAAAATTCGCAGCATCAAAAGGTGAAAATGCAGTTCACGGTTCAGACTCAGAAGAGAACGGCAAGCTTGAAATTGCATTCTTCTTCCCGGAAAGCGAACTCGTTTAATTTTATTATAAAGAACTAAGTTTCGCAGGTTCTTAAAGCCCGATTTTATATCGGGCTTTTTTATTTTATATAGATTATTTTGAAGCATTGACCTCAAAAATTCTAAATATAATTCTTCTCATCTTTTTATTTTCATGCGGCTATGCTGCAATGGACCCTTTCAATATAAATTACTCTCAGAACGAAAAAGTCATCGATGCAAATCCCGATGACTGGGACTCAAAAGGCTTCAAGGAATTTTCTAATACAAACCAGCGCGATACTCTCCGTAATAAAGTAAAGTTTCAATTTTCATGGGATGAGCAAAATCTTTACGGTATCTTTATTGTCTATGATAAACAAATTATCAAAGTCGTAAAGGGAATGGATAATCCCGATTTATTTCTTAACGATGCTATTGAACTTTACCTTGATACTAAGAACGACGATGTAAAGAACAGAATGGATATTAACGATTACCAGTTTATCATTGATGCACTTGGTGACTTTGTAATTTTCAAAGGCGATAAGAACGAAATAAAAGATACTGCAAACTATACAGTACCTAAAGATTTCGGCACTGCAAACATTGTTACCAATGTAAAAACTTCGTTGATAGGCAGCGTTAACGATAACTCAGATAAAGACTCTTTGTACATCATTGAATTTGCCATTCCATTTTCAAGCATAGGAGTCATACCCTCCGAAGGATACAATATGAAGTTGGATGTCTGTATAGATGACCGTGATTCAAAAAAGCTTTCCGATACTGTGAATACAAACGGAGTAGTCGGTGAAATGAGCTTCATAGACTGGAGCGGCAAAACTGATTTTGGCTACCCAAGTGACTGGAGGCAAGTCCGCCTCGATGGTCATCCTAATTTTATAAATGTTATCAATAAAAAATTCAGCAAGTCATGGCTGATGATTTTCGGACTTACGATTATAATTTCCTTCGTAGTAATTTTTATTCTGTTCAGAAGAATAAATAAGCTGAAAAATATTCCGGTCAGAGGGGAAATAACAGAGTCAGCTTTAATTCATGTCATTGAACATGAACCCACAGAAGAACCGAATGAACTTCCTCATAAAGAATTATTTGAAAGAGCGAGGAAGTACATCGAGCAAAATATAGATAACAAAGTTTTAGCCGAAACTCTGGCTAAAGAGCTTGCCTTAAGTCTTCGTCAGCTTCAGAGATTTTTTAAAGAAGAGCTCGATACAACTCCGACGAGTTTTATTACTCTCATCAAATTAGAAAAAGCAGCCGAACTGCTGAAAGCCGGAAAGAACGTAACCGAGGCGGCGTTCTCAACAGGATTTAATGACTCATCTTATTTCTCCAGGGTATTTAAAAAGTACTTCGGAGTTCCTCCAAGCGATTATAAATAATGTAATAAGTAGTAAGTATACAGTAGAAAGAAATAGTCACATTATTGTAACATTTGCTGCGACCTGACAGTATTGAAAACTTTCAGATCAAAAAATTTTATGAAATTGATGAGTTTTTGACGGATTTTGTGATGCTTAGTGTTGTAAAAACAATATTGATGATTTTTGAAATTCGTCTTATATAATTTAACCACCCCCTTAATCCCCCTCCTTGTAAAGGAGGGGGAAACATTGGTAATCTTTTAAAATGAGGGGTTTTGACGTATTTTGTGTATTCATCTAATTCCATTTATAAAATCTTATCCTCCCCCTCCTTTACAAGGAAGGGGACTGAGGGGGCGGTATCATTTAACATCAAAATTTTTTAAAAATGTCGGGTTTTTGACGGATTTTGTTTTGCTTAGTGTTGTAAAAACAATATTGATGATTTTTGAAATTCGTCATTGGGTCCTGATAGGATTAAAGACCTGTCAGATCATAGTGTCGCCACGAATTTTTGGACAAAATCTCACGAATTCCTGGACTTTGTCCCTTTTTTCTACCCTTTTTTAGTGAAATATTTCCATTTCCTTCAAAAACCGCACAAACTCGCTTCCAAAATGAACCATTTTCCAAAAATGCAAAAAAGCCATTTTTAAATCAGTTTTAAACTTTGTCCGTTTTTTCGTGAGATTTGGAGTGTTATAAATTCCCATTTTTCTCATTTGTCCAATTTTTCGTGTCCCGCCGTTTTTGCTAACTGTTTAAAAAATAAAGTACTTAAAAATTGTCGAAGTCCATTTATTCACCGCCCCCCTATGTCAAAACAATTTTAAATGTTGGGTTTTGGTCGGATTTTTTGATTTTAAGCTGAAATCAAAGAATTTGATAATTTTTCTGCAAAATACTACAAAAATTGCACTTTTTTAAAGATACATTCTTTTAAATCTTTATATACAATATTGCCGCTAAAAAGTAACATTTTTGTTGCATTTTTGCATTTCCAATTTATTTTTAATGCTTTTTGTACGGTAGCTCAGCAAATTCCCCTGCGAATCATTCCTGTTTTATTCTTTCTTAATATATAGAGAACGGATAAAGTCTTCAAGTTCAACTTCCTCATTACTACTAATAGGTAAATAAAGATACAAAATTCAAAAAACCGATTGTGCGAATCTTGGCTTCAATCCTTAGATTATGTGGATTTAAAATTACGTCAACCTTTAAAATAACGTAAAAAATGCATTTTGTCGCTTTTGTACATAATAAAGTCACAATACTTAATGAATCAGGCCTCCTGAAAAATGTATTTTTGAATAAGATTTTTAACCTTTCAATTCCATGCGATACGAAAATTTTCTCCTAACATATTCAGTAGCAACTATTCTCGCAATTTTAATTGCGGCGCTCGTTTTTGCAGAAAGGCAGTCCTTTCTGTTTCTTGGCTCCCTGTCAAATTTATTTATTGCAGCAGTTTCATTGAAATTGAAATTCCGTAACGCCTTCACGCCGTTCGGAGTAATGACTGCAGTAACAATTCTTTTAATAACATTAATTATACTTTTATGAAAAGTAAATTTTATCTCTTCTCCCTTTTATTATTAGCAGGCACTCTCCTTTCGTTTATTATAAAAGGAGATTTTAAAAATTATGAGCCCGCTAATAAAAATGAAAAATATGCAAAAGAAAAATATGAAAAAGAAGAACACGAACAATTTGAAAATGAAAAATCTGAAAATGAAGAAGCCGAGTTGAAATACAGAACCGTAACGGTAATCTCTCCCGAAAAGCAAAATCAAATCTGGGATAACTTAGATGCGATGCACAAGAATAAAACATTTTCAGAAGATAGAATCTATTCACCCTGGTATGCAACAGGACCGGTTGGAATCCGTGATATGTATTCTCCTGATTACCTTCATAAATACTCAGGCAGATGTATGATGGTTGATTTTGACCGCAACGGAAATTTCTGGGTAGGCTCTGCGCATGGAGGTTTATGGGCAGGTCCATATATTTTATATCCTATTCCGGTATCGGAAGGACTTAACACATTAAAGATAGGAGCTTTTGCTACACATCCTTCACATGATTCAGATTATTTTGTAGGCACAGGATTATTCCGTCCTTTTAATGATGACCCGGGAACAGGACTATGGAGATGGACGGGGAGCGGACCTTCGTTTGTTCATCAGAATTTACCTGACCCGAACATATCATGGTTCAGCTCAATAAAAATTCATGCAGGCAATCCGAATATTGTACTTGCTGCTTCATCAAACGGAATTTTCAGAACATCGGATAATGGAACGTCATGGAATAAAATCATTTGCGGTGATACAAATACAGGTGACCCTTCACAAAGATTTTCTGATTTACAGTCTGACCCTTCTAATCCCGATATAATGTACGCCGTGAGGAACAGTTTTTTTATAAGAGGAGGAATTTATAAATCAACTAATGCAGGACTTAACTGGACAAGTCTTCCTACAGGAATAACAAATATCGGTAACTCAAAAATTGCAATTTGTAAAAATAATCCGGCTCTGCTATTTGCTAACATCACATATTCAAATTACAGGACATCCGGAGTTTACAAAAGTACGAATGCAGGCGCTTCATGGACGGTAGATTCTTCATCTGCTTTAAGAGGCATACTTGGCAATCAGGGATTTAACAACTGCGGAATAACTGTATGCCCAAATGACCCCAGCATTGTTATTGCAGGCGGACAGGGAATGGCTCGCTCAACAAACGGCGGCACTGCGTGGACTCAGGTAAGCGGAAGTTTTGTACATGCCGATGTAACATCGTTTGCATGGAAAAATAATGATGAAGTGTGGAGTACATCTGATGGAGGATTGTTTAAATCTACAGATAAAGGTGCAACATGGACTACTCCCGATAACATAATGATGGTATCGGAAATTTTATTCCTTGCAATCAGTCCCTCGTTTGAACTTGACCAGGCAATAGGGGTTGAGCACAACGGAGTATGCGTTACGCATAGTTTAGGTAATGATTACAGAATGACATTCGGAGGCGATGGCTCAGGTGTAGCGTTCAATCCGTTTGATACAAAAAAAGTTTATTGTAATGTGGGAGCTTTTCTTACGGGTTTACCGTTCAGATTTTTCAAAAGCAGTCAGGGCGGAGACTTCGATACATGGAGTGATATTTCAAGCAACATACTTAATCCGTGCGGCTACTGGTATCAGAGTATTAAAACAGATAAACAATCTCCTCCGAATTTATATACAAGCGTCTGTACTACCGTATGGAAATCTACCAACGATGGTGACTCATGGATAAATCTGAATACTCCTTCCTCATACATAACGGATAAAATTATAACTGTGAATGATAACGGAGTAGTGTTTGCAATTCCGAACGATACAAACTCAGCAGGCACAGGTAAGCTTTTAGTTTACAGCGGAAGCACATGGAGCGACAGAACTCCTCCCGGTACAGGCGCGAGCCAGATACAGAGAGTAAAAGTTCATCCGAGAAATCAGAATACTATCTTTGCATTGACAAGCGGAACGAATTCAGTAAGCCATAAGATATTCCGTTCAACAAATCTTGGTGTGAACTGGACTAACATAACCGGTACAGGACTGGATGATGTACCTATGGCAGATATGATTGCGCATCCGACTGACCCGAATAAATTTTATGTAGGTACGCAGGGATTTGGATTCTTCGGAACAACAAACGGCGGCACAAACTGGTATCCGTGGAATAACGGAGCGCAGAAAAGTGTGAGAGTAACTGAGATGGCATTTATAGATAGCGGATTTGTATCAGACCATTTTATTATCTATGCAGCTACTTACGGCAGAGGAGTTTACATCAGAGATTTAAGCGATGACCCTTCAGGAATTGGAAGCAATAATACAGTTGTTGATAGCTATCAGCTCAGACAAAATTATCCTAATCCTTTTAATCCGACAACTACAATAGAATTCAATATGAAAAAATCAGGCATTGCAAAGATGGAAGTTTTTGACCTAACGGGAAAATTAGTTGCGACAATTGTTGACGGATACAGGCAGGAAGGAAGGCAGAATGCTAAGTTCAGCGGATACGGTCTGGCATCAGGAGTGTATTTTTATAAATTCACCGCAGACAGTTTTACAGATATTAAAAAGATGATGCTTGTGAAGTAGGTGTTCTTTAATAGTTGTTCGTTAATCGTTATTCGCAAAACTAATTAAAAATTATTACAAAATAAAACTTAATATGAAATCAAAATTCACAGCACTACTTCTGTTGGTTTTCTTATTTTCTTCTCTCCCTTTGTTTGCCCAGTTGAACACTCCCACAATTGCAGTATCAAATATCACATGGGGAAGTTTTACTTTAACACTTACAAATACTTCGCCGGGAATACAAAACACGAGATGGATAATTAGAGAAACAGGCGGAGACACGGTAATGGATACGTGGTGGAACCAATGCGATACCTCGGGCTCGTGGATATCTTTTCCGTTCACAGCTGACCAGTATGACCTGACAACAAAAAATATTATCGGATGTAAACCCGGGCAGCAATACACTGCCAATGCTTTATACAATAACGGAGCAGTATGGTCGCCATCAAGCAATGTGATAAATTTCACAACAGGAGCAGAACCTGCCCTGACAGGTACTGATACCATTCATGTCGTTCTTTGGGGGCACTCACTTTTAGATTACGGTGACCAGTGTATGCTTAAGTCTTTGATAAGGTGCGGCAATGAAGATTATAATTACGCTGATAACATCGCACACATGCTGCAGACTGCATTGAGGATGTCAACAGGTAAGAAAATTTCTGTGATTAACAGAGGAGTGAACGGTTCGCAGCACTCGGATTGGTACAACGATTATTACAATGAATATTTAGCGGGCGGAAGATATGCCGACCATAATTCATATCCCATTGTTGTTTTCTTCTTCGGCGCAAACAATGCTCACAACGGATATCCTGTTGCAAGCTTCGGGAATGATATGAGAAATTATATTTCATTCTTAAATAATCTTGGCGTGAAAGTTGTTTATAATTCTATTCATCACACAAAAGAAAGTTTTGTAGATGCAGGTTCGCAGATTGCTTACAGAAATATGTGGAATACAGTAATGAATGAGAACAGCGGAAATCCTAAAGTGAGAAGGGGACTGGATTTGTATTCATTATTCAGTTCCAATGAAAGCAGATTCCTCGGAGCAGATAAAGTTCATCCGGATTTATCGGAAGGAATGATTGAAGTTGCAAGGCAGCTTGCGCCGATAGTGCAGAGTGTAACAAGCGTAAAGAAGATAGAAGGATTTGTACCGAACATGTTTGAGCTGAATCAGAATTTTCCTAACCCTTTTAATCCTACAACAACAATAAGGTACAGCATACAAAAATCTGCATTTGTAAATCTGATTGTGTATGATATGAACGGAAAAGAAGTTGAAAAATTAGTTTCAGAAAATCAGGGCAACGGGTATTACGAAGTAAATTTTAATGCAGATAAACTTGCAAGCGGAATTTATTTTTACAAGCTTGAAACACAGGATTTCATCGCAACAAAAAAAATGTCCCTTCTAAAATAAAATCATGCACGAAAAAGCATTAGTAATATGCTCCCTCCGATAGACTAACAATAACTCCTGTTTGTAAAATACAGACAGGAGTTTTTTATTGATACTGATAAGCTTGTTTTGGTTTATCGTAAAGTTCGTAGCATTTTTCAATCAGCCATTCTTTGCTTGGTATGAACTCATCTTTTTCAATTCTGTTCTTTAAATATTCTGCATCAAAGTTGCTGGAGTTCTCTTTGAATTTTATTAATTTTTCTACGGAATTCAGAAACAGCATTTCGGATTCTATTCTTTTTTTACTTAACATTTTACTTGCCCTGTACTGTTTTTTGAACAATATTATTTTATCAAGACAATCGACAAAATTCCTCATCTCATATAAAGATCTGACCTGAAGGTTATTAATTCTTTCTTCGAACGTTCTGTTATTAGTTTTTATTTTATCCAGCGATATTAAAACTTTATCAAAAGAATAATTTAAAAAATGATAATGGGCTTCGGTCATATACTTCATATCATCTCTGTCATCAGGCGGCAGGAACTTTATATAGGACAAAAGATTTTTGATTTTATGTTTGTTTTTCAGAGTATCATAATTAGAGAGCATATTGAAGAAACTTCCTGTTATAAAAAATTGTGATTTGCTGTTTACAAAAAGTTTCTTTTCAAGAATTGTTTCCTGGAGATTAAGATATTCTTTTGAAAACTCTTCTGTGTTTTTTACTACTTTACGTTTAACAATACAGTATGATTTCAAACAAGCCATATGATAATCTATATCATCCACGCTCATCTTATTAATATTCTCAAATACTATTTTTTTGTAGTTATAATATTTTTCTTTGTTATCTATATCGTGAATAGCATCAAAAAAATAATTTAGTAATTGCAGATAAGAATCATATTTATTGAAAGGCTTTATCAAATTGAATAGATTATTCAATAATTCTGAATCATGAATTTTACTGAATATACTATTTGTATTGTTTGAGTAAGCTCCTGAATATGTAAAATTACTTGCGCTTACAGATATAAGCTCTGCAATATAAAAATTTGTTATGGCGGTTACTATTTTTGTCAGACGGGCAACATAATCTTCAATATTTTCCTTCTTTTTTTTCTTTCCAAAAAACATTGTATAGTTTGCATTTTCAATTTCCAGTAAATATTGCTTTAGAAAAGTATTTGAATCTAAATCAACAAATTGATCAATCTGTGTAACCATCTTATCACTTTGAAGCTTGAAAATATTTTTCAGGGATCTTTTTCTTAACTCTTCAAGAAAAACAATATCGGGAAAAATTTCATTTTTCTCAAAAGAAATTTGCCTGAGAAAATTTAGAACAAGTCTATGCAAGGAACTTAAACCTTCATTTATTTTCCCATAAGAAAACTTTTCAGACGGATATAATTTAGAAAAAATCTTCTCCCGTGTAAAATTAATATCAGTAAATAAGGGATAGTAAATTCTAATTATAGAATATAGTTCAACAAGCTTTTTTCTTCTATTAAAGTATGTTGAATCTAAATATTGACCGAAAGCTTCAAGCTCATCGGGATTGAATGTTTTAATTACATCGATAAAATGGCATTTAATCATTTTTACCCCTCATTTTACTTTTCTAACATTAAATTATGTATTTTTGTTTTAAAAATCCACAAAATAATCAATTACCCTACTTGTTCTGTTTTATTTTTTTTAAGATTTAGCTTTGCTATTATATACAAACATCTTGATATTTGGTACAACTAATTAAAATTAAATTAGTATGAAGACAATAAAAATTTTTTCGCTGGCAAGCGCCCTTTTCATTCTTTCAATTTTTTCATCTACTTTCAGTTATGCTAATGTAACAGATTTTCCAAATACTGTTTCAGTATCTGAAAGTGATCATGTTGAATATGTCTATATAGACGGAGTTAAATATAAATACACTTACACTGATGACGGCAGAATAATAATTTCAGAATCAGAAGATTAATTTTTTATAATCACCCCTAAATAAAATAAAGGACTAACTATGTTCAAATGCTGGATTTACATCTCAGGGGAAAACATCAGTAGTAATAATACTGAAGGATTACTATCTGATAAAGATGAGGTTTATAAAAGTAAGAGTGTAAAAGAAAATGAAATTAAAAGAATAGACTCATACTTTCCGGATATGAGAAAACTCAATTTCTTTAATAGGTTTGTAAATTTTTAGTAATAATAAAAGGTATATACGTCTGTTGCCGAAGGTTTTGTGCCACTCCCCCTTTGCCAGCAGATTAAAGAAAAAAGGCTTATCTCTTACCGGTAAGCCTTTTTTATTTATGTTTAAATTTTTTGTGATTTTATTTTGGCGGTGCAGGAGGAATAATATTAAGGCTTCTTACAATCGCCTCTACAATGGGTCTGTATTGATCAAAATATTGTTTCTTTATCTGAGCGTTTACCGAAAGCTTATCTGTCTTAAGGAAAATAAAAAATCTTAAATTAGTAGAGCCCGCTACAGTCTTCGGTTCGTTTTCATATGCAGTTAATGCGCTGTCATTCATCTGAAATGTATTCTTGAACTCAGCTGCATTGTAATCTTTACCTTCATTATCCAGTGATATAAAAATATTTGCAGTACCGTTTTCTTTTGCAGTAGTGTCGGTTAATATTACACCCTTAAATTTCTCCACACTCTTATCGATGTTTCTCATATCAATAACTTTCCAGTTTTGAGGATAACTCATTCGTAAGCCAAGTTCACCCTCACTGAAACCTTTCTTTAATGAATCAGGAATGCTGTAATTGCCTGTGACATTTTTCAGTGAATCAACCTTCTTTAAGCTATCGTTATTTGCCTGCAGCTTACGTAATGAATCTAATTGGCGTGTTGCATCATTTGTAAGATTTGAATCCTGCGGAATATTTATCTTCGGTCTTGTTATCTTCGGAGCCCTGATAATATTTTTCTTTATTACAGGAGGCTGTACTTTATCAGTCGGTGTTCCGTCTTCTTTTGGTTCTTCCTTAGGTTTATTCGGGTCTTCGTATTCTTTGAAATTTATTTTTACAGGAATATCATTTATAACTATTAGTCTCTTTTCCTGTTCGATTGTCTTTGTTTCAGTTTTCCCGTAGAAATTATAGAAAAGCAGCGAGCATATACAAGCGAATACAACTGCAGATATAATACCAATCGTCATATTTTTTCTGTAAAGCAGTCTGTTCAGATGGAAAGGATTTTTCTTCCCTATCTTCTGCTCAAGGAGCTCATCTTCTGTTAAAGGAATTAGCGGCTCATCAGGTCTGCCCAGATCAACGGGCATAATGAGATTTTCTACATCGGGATTTGGAGTAAAAGATACAGGCTGTACTAACTGCCCGTTTTCATCTTTTTTTTTTTCTACGATTAATTCGCCGGTGCTAGGATCAATTGAGATTATAATTTCTACCTCTTGAATCTCTTCGCCCTGCTTAGGATGGAGATACAAACGATTGCTTTGTGTTTCCGTAAGGGACTTTGTATCCTTTACGGAACAATCAATATTAACACCTTTTTTTGTCTTAACTCTTATTCTTAATAAATTTTCATTTATTAAGTTTATCTGGTAATTGCTTTCACCTGAGGCGGCAGCTGGTACAGCTGGCTTAACCTGTTCTTTTTTCTCTTCAGTTTTTAATTCTTCCTGATTTTGTTCTTCTGTATTTACAGGTTCAGAAACTTCGGAAGTTTTAGTTTTTTCTTCTTTTATATCTTCAGTTACAACTTTCGGCGCAATGTTGTTAAGATTTTTAACTTCACCGGCTTCATATGCATTTATGTCGTCCAGAATTCTTTGCTCAAGAGTTTTAGTTTCTTCGTGTTTTATATCTTTTTCGTCGGTATTTTCTGTCAAATTATCGTTCATTTACTAAAGCCTTAAATTTAGTCATCTTAAACTTAAGATTAAATTCATTCTTTAATATTTTTAATTCAAAAAAGGGTTGTTAAGTTCCATCAGTTTACGATTATTTTTCAATAAGTTTTCAAATTTCTGAAGATTTTTGCAAATTCTGCATTTTTGAGGGGGCGCTCTTGTCCCGGCAAAGCCGGGACTCCTCAGCAGAAAGAGACAGGTTTTATCTGTCTCTTTCTGCTGAGGACTGAATCTTCGATTCAGAAGAGCGCCCTCCTTCACCCAAAATAGTATATCAATTATTGAATTTAATCTCTCGCCTTTTCTTCCGAATTTTATTCAAACAATTATAATACTATGAACTACGCAGACTTAAGAAGAGAGTACATATCAAAAGATTTTGATATCAAAGACACCGATAAAAATCCGTTCGTTCAGTTTGAAACATGGTTCAGCGAAGCAATGGAAATAGATAAAGACGATACTAATGCATTTGTTCTTTCAACATGTTCAAAAGATGGAAAACCTTCATCAAGAATTATGCTGCTAAAAGGAGTTGATGATAAGGGTTTTGTTTTCTATACAAATTACCTCGGAAGAAAAAGCAAAGAGCTTTTAGAAAATCCTAACGCATCAATTTTATTTTTCTTTAAAGAGCTTCACAGGCAAATCAGAATCGAAGGCAGGATTGAAAAAGTAAGCAGAGAAGAATCTGCTGAGTATTTTCATTCACGACCTGTTGAAAGTCAGATAGGTGCATGGACTTCAATCCAAAGTTCAAAAATCGAAAGCAGAAAAACTCTTGAAGAAAAATTCGAGAAGTATTCAAAAGAATTTAACGGAAATGAAGTTCCGCTTCCTGATTTCTGGGGAGGCTTCAGACTCATTCCCGATTACTTTGAATTCTGGCAGGGAAGAGAAAGCAGGCTTCACGACAGAATAAGCTACGAAAAAGAAAACGGCAGCTGGAATTTATCCCGCTTATCTCCGTAAATTTTAATATCATTTTAAATTATACACCAAATTCCCCCTCTTTAACAAGGGGGGAATATAATTATCTTCAGAGAATAGATTGCTTCTTTTTTTCTTATAATCTATTTTTGATTTAGTTAAAAATTCCGTCCGCCGAAAACTCCTCACCCCGCAGAGGAGAAAAACTATTTTCCAAAATTTTCAATTCACATTTTATGAAAAAGATTTTTCTTATTCTGGTTTTATTCATTTATTCAAATTCTTTTTCGCAATGGTCGCGGGCTAATGCCGGAGTTGACGGCGGAGTAATTTTTTCCATTTATGCTATGCCTTCCTCAAATACTCTCTATTGCGGAAGCAACGGCAGCGGAGTGTTTAAATCAACCAATGCGGGAGATAACTGGGCTCCGGTTAATATCGGAATATCTGAATACGGCTTCTATCCCACATGCTTTGCTTCCGTTGGAAGTACTGTCTTTATGGGAGCAAGTTATTCCGCATCTAACGGCGGAGGAATGTACAGAACAACTGACGGTGCAGCAACGTGGCAGAAAATAAATTCAGGACTTAATGGAAAAGCTCTGGATATAAATAAAAGTACTACACGAAACTCAGATGTCTTTATTACAACTGATAGCGGAGTTTACCGCTCAACCAATAACGGCAGCAACTGGGTTCATCTCACGGCATCAATAAATCCCGTACCAAAAGCGGACGGAATATTCTTCAAAGGCGATACACTATATATAGGGACAAATCAGGGAGTTTTTTATTCAACAGGAAATTATTCATCATGGACTTCAGCAACAGCCGGCTCACCCGGAGGTCCCGCAACTTCATTTGCATACTACAACGGAAATTTATACAGCACATTTTTCGGAAGCGGTGTTTTTGTTTCTTCAAACAATGGCGCAAACTGGAGTGCTGCAAACTATAACCTTACAGGTAATCTTCTTAACTTAAGATGTGTTTATGTTTTTAATAATTCCCTTTACGTTTCCTGTAACGGCGGAGTATTTATGCTCGGAAGCAATACATGGAACTCAATGAGTACGGGACTTCCGACAGATTATCCTTATTTCTATTGGCTCACATCAGTTCCCGGAAAGTTAATCACATGCACTTATGCAAAAGGAGTTTATGTAAGTTCAAATAACGGAGCATCATGGAATCAAAAAATTTCGGGACTTACATCTGGTTACGTTAATGCAAAAAAAATAATTGCGTCGGGAAATATTTTGTATGCGGCGACTTCCAATAACGGAGTATATAAATCCACTGATAACGGAATAAACTGGTTTACCGTAAATAACGGTAACTCTCTTGCCTGCAATAATATCTGTTCTATCGATTCAAGACTATATGCTCTCTCCGATGGAGGAGTATTTTACACAACGGATGGCGGCAGCAGCTGGACATCTCTTAATAACGGATTATCAGGCAACGATTTAAAAGTTTACAGTATCATGAAATCCGGTGCAACTTTATTCATAGGAACATACAACGGCATTTTCAATTCTACAAATGACGGGCAGACATGGATCGCAAATTCCTTTCACGGAACACAAAAATTAGTTGTTACAATGAATCAGATCAACGGAGTTCTCTTCGCAGGCTGCTCTCCTTCAACTCCTTCTCTTAGTAAGTCTACTGACGGCGGAAACACATGGAGCACAGTTGCATATTTCAGTTTTCAGGCTGAAGTTTTTGATATCTATATTGACGGAACGAGTATCTATCTTGGCACAGGACATGGAGTTCACCGTTCAACAAATAACGGACTTAACTGGACAGTTTTAAATAACGGACTTGGCGCTGACCCGTATGTTTCATCTATAATACGAGTCGGTTCTGCGCTCTTCTGCACTCAGATGTTCGGTGGCAGAGGCTTGTTCCGTTCCTATGATAATGGCGCAAATTGGGTAGATGTAACGGGTTTATATTTTATTTTTTCAGATTTCAATGATGTTATTAATTTTAACAATAATATTTTCGTTGCAACGTCATCTGCAATATATTATCAGCCGCAAAGCCAGCTAACAAGTGTAAGAGGAATGAGCGGAACAGTTTCATCATTCAGTCTTCAGCAGAATTATCCTAATCCGTTTAATCCGGCTACTACTATAAAATATTCCATAAAACAGAACGAATTTGTAACTCTTAATGTTTTTGATTTAGCGGGCAGAATTGTAAGCACTTTAATAAATGATTACAAAACAGCAGGAGAGTATAGTATTAACTTTAATGCGGCTAACCTCCCTTCAGGAATTTATTTTTACACTCTAAAAGCAGGAGATTTTTCAGAAACAAGAAAAATGATTTTAATGAAATAAGATTGCGGTTTCACTTTCAGTGAACAAACAAAAAAGACCTTTACCGGAAACGATAAAGGTCTTTTTGTCTTTAAAAGTAATTTGAAGAATTTTATTTTATCAGTGACATCTTTTTCACTTCGCTGTATCCACCGCTTTCTAATTTATAAAAATAAACTCCGCTTGATAAATTTGCGCCGTTAAACTTAACTGAATAACTTCCTGCTGCTTTTGTTCCTTCCACTAAATTAGCAACTTCCTTCCCGGATAAATCAAAAACCTTTAATGTAACGAAAGATTTTTCTTTTATATCGAAAGAAATATAAGTCTCCGGATTAAATGGATTTGGATAATTCTGCTTCAATATAAAACCCGAAACAGCCTGATTGTTATTATTCACTCCGCTTGGCAGATTTGAAATATCTAGCTCAAACATGCTTCTGCCATGCGTAGCTGCAATAAGTTTTGCAGATGACTGGTGATAAACTAAATCAAATACAGGTGAGTTAGGCAATCCCGTTCCCAGCTGAGTCCATATAGCGCCAAGTCTGGTAGTATAATAAACTCCTGCATCTGTGCCAACAAACAATGTTGAATCTTTATTATAATCTATTATTAAAGAGTTAGCAGGAACATTTAATAAATTATTTGAAATATTTGTCCAACTTTGCCCGTAATTTACAGTTCTGAAAATATGCGTATTGTTCAGATCCATATTGAATCCGCTTAACGTTACATATGCAATCGCAGGATTTCTTTTGTCCACGACAACATCTGTAACATATCTCAATGGAAGTCCGCCGGAAACATCAATCCAGTTTGTTCCTGAATTAGTTGTAACCATTACCCTTCCGTCATCAGCTCCCGTGTAAATTACTCTCTGCGAAGAAGGTAGCACGGCATTTGACATACATGTAATTGTTCCTAGTCTTCCGTTAGCGCCTTTTGTTAAATCAGGACTGATAACACTCCATGTCTCCCCTTTATCAGTAGATTTATTTAAAACGTAAGAACCGAAATAAACTATGTTTGGATTTTGAATATCAAGCATGTAAGGCGATGACCAGTTCGTTCTGGTCAGGTCAAGTCCTCCGCCTATACCGGAAAAATTATTTCCGCCGTCATCGCTTCTGCCTATTCCTCCGTTTTGCGACTCCATATAAATTACATTTGAGTTCGTGTAATCAACTGCGCAATGAAAACCGTCGCCTCCATATAAAACACTCCATCCTGCAGGACCCGGATTTACCGAACCATGCGAGCCGTTATCCTGAGTTCCGCCATATCTCTTGATAGGATTTATAAAATCTATACATGCAGCGTAATATTGCGTAATAGGCAGGTCATATTTTTTGCTCCAGTTAGTTCCGCCGTTGCTTGTTGTAAAAATTCCACCGTCGTTACCGAGAATCATTGACTGATTATTTGTTGGATTTATCCACAAGCAATGCTGGTCAGGATGCTGCTGATCAAAAGAACCTGAATAAGCATTTGTAAGATTCGTCCAGCTTACTCCCGCGTTTGTTGTTCTGAAAACATCCACGCTTCCTATGTAAAGTGTGTTAGCGTTAGAGGGCGCAGTTTCAATAAGTCCGAAGTACCAGTCAAATCCTGAAGACTCCACGCCTGTTATTGGCAAGGTTGTCCAGTTCAATCCTTTGTTCGTAGATTTATAAACTCCGCTTATATTGTTGCCGTTTGTTGTTCTGTAAATTGCATGTATTATAGATGAGTTTGCTTTCGCTACATTAATATTTATACGTCCTGTTGTTGCAGATGGAGCAGGAAGTCCGTTTGATGCGCCGAGTAAAGTCCAGTTAGCTCCTCCGTTGCTCGAGCGGTACAATCCGCTTGATAATCCTCCCGTGCTTGAAATTGATGGAGGTCTTATTCTTTCCCACATTGCTGCATATACAATGTTCACATCTGTATAATCAATTCCCACATCAATTGCAGAGGTAGAATCACTTACAAATAAAACTTTGTTCCACGTCTGCCCTGCATCTGTTGATTTATATATTCCTTTGTTAACACTTTTGGAACGGTATCCCATTCCTCCTGCATAAACTATATTTGAATTTAAAGGATGAACTTTTATTGATGATACATTCAGCACTTCAGATAATCCAATAACACCCCATGTATCGCCTTTGTTAGTGGATTTTAAAATTCCGTATCCCGGATAACAATCGATTGCAGAGTTTGCCTCTCCCGTTCCTGCATAAATTATATTAGAGTTGTTCGGGTCCATTTCAAGACTGCTCATTCCCAGTGCGGGAGCAAAATCTGTTTTAGCAGTCCAGTTCACTCCGCCGTTAGTAGTTTTGAAAATTCCGCCGGCTGCTGCGCCGATGATGATTATGCTGGGATTAGCAGGGTCAGAAGTAATACATGTTACTCTTCCGCCGATGTTTGTCGGTCCGATAGGATTCCATGCTACAGTAAGACTGCTTGCATCAATCAAATCGTTTTTCTTCTTCATCGCATCGAAATATTTTTCGACAGGTATATCTTCTAACGGATATGCTCTTTGAGTATAAAACCATTCGGAAGGTTCAGTCTTTGCATGCTCCGATTCTTCCTTTTGTTCTTCGTTTTTTTGTACAGAATTTGTCTGAGGGGGTGAAGGAAACTTGTAAAATAATAGTGCGGCCAGCAGGAAAATTCCTGCAATAGAAATTATACTTTTCATGAGGTTAGTTTTTTAAAGATATATAATATCCGTAATTATTTAAACTCACTTACCTTCGAAAGCAGCCACTGTTTTTCAGCAGTCACTTCCTTTTTGATTCGTGCTTCAATATCATCTTTTTTCTTTTCTCCGTTTTTAATGCGTATCATTTCTCTTACGAAGTTTGTGAAGTTTGTAATAAGCACGCGGACATTTTCAGGAACGGATTTATCGCGTTTAATGGTATGCTTGAATGAATCAATTAAAGAGTAACTTGCATCAACTTCATTAAGCTCGTAATAATTTTTTAAAGTGAGATTTTTTATCAGGTATTTATGAAGTGAAAAACTGAAGTTAATTTTTAAAAGCGCTTCAAGTGATTCTGAATATCTTTTTTTCGAAAACTCAATATTTGCCAGACAATAATTATAAACATCATCCTTCAATTCTTTCTTCATCTTATCTTTAAAATCATTGATGAATTTTTCGGCAAATTTTATTTCTCCCAGACGAAGCGCCGTTGTTACAATATTAATGAAAAGAAACTCCGAAAAGATTATTCCATATAATTTTCTCTTTAGAATTTCTTTCTGGAGATTAAATAATTCATTAAGATAGTTTACATTTCCTTTCTCAAGCATTTCTGTAGCATAATTAGTAAGCGTAGTATATATAGAAGGAAGTGCAGTTTCCTGAATTTTAGCGTAAAGTTTTTCTTTGTTGTGTTTCAAAGAATAATAATACTTTTCTTCGCCGCTTATATAAAGCAGAAGTTCGGTGTAATATAAATCAAAAAGATTTTCTTTCCCGGAATAGTTTTCAGCAGCAAAGCTGTTTATTTCTTTAAAAAACGGAAGCGAAAAATTATTATCGGTGAAGCTGCGTTTTTCCTTAAACCTCTCAATGAATTTGTGAATAAAAGTAAGCGCAAAATAATTTGAGAGGCATTCTATCTCTTCATCAAAAAGCAAAATTGCTTTTTTCCTTTCCCTGTAGAAATAAAAAGATTTTATTGCTTGTATAAGCTCAAATTTTTGCCTGTAATACTGGTTGTCTTTTCTTTTACAGCTCTCAAGTTTTTTGTTGAGTTCTTTACTCTTTATTTCAAAAAGAGCTTCGGAATTTCTGTTTTCAAGCTCCTCAAGTACTCTTTTCCCGACTGCCTGTTCATCGTTGATAAAATTATTGATAGCAAGATAATCCAGAACAAGCTTCATTGTTTCTGAAACAAGCTTTCTCATTCTTGCATCATTGTATTTTTCAGACGGGTAAATTAATTTAAAAATATTTTGCCTTGTAAAATCTTCTGCTTCAAAATCAGGATAATATTTTTTTATTGCCGCAAAAAATTTAAGAATATATTCGCCCGATGTATTTAAATAAGGTGACTGTAAAAATTTTTCAAACTCTTTTATCTCGTGCTTAGAAAAAGTTTTCAGCAGTAAAATTAATTTTGTGTCATTCATATAATGTTACTCACAAATTTCAAAAAGTTTCTTTGGAAATAGCAGTTTTATTGGGTAAATTTTGTAGTTTTACAATTGAAGACGGTAAATTAATTTAACGATTTTAGCGTACATGATAAAGTATATTTTAATTTTTTTAATTGCTGCTTCCTCCCTGAAAGCGCAATGGTTACAATCCACAGGTATTCCTGCCAATCATTTAGTTTACTCAATGGCCTCCTGCAACGGCAAAATGTTTGCAGGTACGGGTGTTGGTATTCTTACAACAGGAGGACTGTCAGTTTCAACCGATAATGGAATTACATGGACAAGTGTAGATATGAACTGGAGCGGACAATCCGCCGTAATGAGCCTGGCAGTAAAAGATAATTATATTTTCGCAGGTACATACGAAGACGATTTGTTTATTTCAAGTAATGCAGGAGTGAACTGGACTCATGTTTTCCTGAATAATTCCGGCGGAGTTTTTGAAATAGGCATATCAGGAAATAACGTTGTTTGTTACACAAATGGAACAGGACCTATCTGGGCTTCCACTAATATGGGAGCAAACTGGGCGATTATCAATTCCTCAGCTATAGCTCTTGTGAATGATTTTCTCACACATGACAACACATTGTTTGCCGGATGCAGTAATGGATTGGGATACTCAACTAATAACGGAATTAACTGGGATACGGCAGGCAACCATGGATTACCTTCTAACCCTGATCATACTAAACCAATAAGTGGTATTACTTATCACAACGGAAAAATATTTGGAAGCTGTATTCAAAAAATTTTCTATTCAGCAGATAATGGAAATAACTGGACACAGGTAACAGCCGGAGTGCCCGCCTACTCTAATATTTATTCAATGATATCTTACGGAGGTAAAATTTTTGCAGGCTTGACAGGAACAAGCGACGCAACTAAAGGTGTCTTAGTATCTTCTAACGAAGGTGCAAGCTGGGCATTGATGAATCAGGGATTCAGTTCTGTACCAAACATTAGAGTGCTTATGATTAATAGTGAGTTTATGCTCGCCGGCGCTTATACAGGCGGAGTGTACAGAATACCATTATCAACTATAACCGATATCGGTAATTCACCGGAAATCGTAAAACAATTTTCTTTGAAGCAAAATTACCCTAATCCATTTAATCCTGAAACGATAATAAATTTTGTAATTAACAAAAAAGATTTTATAAGTTTGAAAGTTTATGATAATAACGGGAAATTAGTCGCTTCATTGGTAAATAAAGTATTGGAAGCGGGAAGTTATTCTTATAATTTTAATGCGCAGAGTCTTCCATCAGGAGTTTATCTTTATAAACTGGAATCACCGGGTTTTTCCGATTCAAAAAAAATGCTTCTTATTAAATAATTTGTAAAGTAATTATAAGACCTTCTTTTAAATGTTTAAATTAATTCTAAATTGTTTTGCTGTTTTGTTTATATCAGCTTCTTCTCTGTCAGCTCAATGGGTACAGTCCACAGGAATTCCTCAAAGTCATGTCGTCTATTCCATTATACAATGCAGCGGAAAATTATTTGCAGCTACGGGAGTAGTTAATCTGGAATATGGAGCTATACTTTCTTCAACGGATAACGGAGTAAGCTGGGGCAATGTAGATGTAAATCAACCCAATTTATCGGCAGTTATGTGCCTGGTAGTAAAAGGTACCTACATTTTTGCCGGAACCTACAGAGACGGCTTGCTCATCTCAAGCAATGCAGGTAATAACTGGATAAGAACAGATGTAACTACAGCCGGTTCAATTTTTCAAATAACTATTTGCGGTAACAATATCGTTTGCTATACAACAGGCAACGGACCTTCAAGAATATCAACTGATAATGGTGCTACATGGAATACTGTGAGTGAAAATGTTCTGAAATATGTTAATAGTTTTTTAACTATAGGAAACACTTTTTATGCCGGAGCAGAAAAAGGTTTAGCATTTTCTATAGATGACGGACTAACCTGGTCACTCGCAGCAAACAATGGAATACCATTCGATGGAAACGGTCAGAAGCTTATATATAGTCTTGTTTCACATGACGGCAAAATTTTTGCAAACTGTCAGCAAAAAATCTTTTATACAACCGATAACGGGAATAACTGGATAGCTACTAATATTTCACTTAGTAACTTCGGAAGAGTGTATTCAATGATTTCTTATAACGGAAAAATATTCGGTTCGATGTACGGACTCAGCGATACTGCGCGCGGAGTGATAACTACAACTAATAATGGTATAAACTGGTCAAATTTAAATACCGGAATGCCGGGTCCTCCGAGCGTTCGCTCATTATTTATAAATAATGAGTTTTTGCTGGCGGGAACTTATTCAGGTACAATCTATAGAATGCCGTTATCTGCTGTAACCGGATTAAATAATTCACCGGAAATTGTAAAACATTTTTCTTTGCAGCAAAACTATCCGAATCCCTTTAATCCCGAGACGAAAATAAATTTTGTAATTAATAAAAAAGATCTTGTAAGTTTAAAAGTTTATGGCAGTGATGGGAAGTTAGTTTTTTCATTGGTGAATAAAGAAGTAGAGGTGGGAAATTATTCGTTTACATTCAGTGGAGAAAATCTTCCTTCGGGAATATATTTTTATGAACTGAAAGCGGGAGCAATATCCGATACGAAGAAAATGATATTGGTGAAATAACCGAAAAAGTAAAGTACAAAGAAATTAATATTTCATCATATCAATTTCTTCGCCGGAGAGAGTAAACATTTTCTTCATGCATTCGGCAGTCATGCATGAGTGCGAAGGCAGAATTCCGAGTACATCACCGATTTTTGTTTCCTCAAATAATTCATCGGAAGCCTTTATAATTCCGTGCTCCTGTGAGAGTGAGCTTACATAACTCTTTTTATCGGGAGCGTCCCATCCGGTATCATTAAGATTTACAACATAACCAAAAGCAGTTGTTCCATTCTCCATAACGAAAGAATCCTTTGAGAAATGTATTCCGCCGCCGTAAATTAAAATTTCTCTTCTCCCTTCATTTTTAGCAACTACCGGACAAGCCACTGCTACTGCAATTTGTTCTATATCACAGACTCCGTTACTCCACTGCTGCAAATCATAGAATGCAAAATTCCCCGGGCGAATTTCATCCGCTCCTTTAAAATTTTTCATTAAACTGCACGAAGGTGTATCTCCAATGGAAATTAACATATCAGGATAATCTTTTAAGTAAGATTTTTTCAATTCAGTTAAAATTGATAAACCTTCTTCATGAATTTTTCTTACCTCTTCGACTGACTTAGCTTTATATGTATGTCCCGAATGAGCAAGAAATCCTTTGAAAATTAACGCATCGTTTTTCTCTTTTAAAATTTCGTCAATTAAATTTTTATCCTTCGGGTCAATTCCTGCTCTGTGAGTACCCGTATCAATCTTTATAAAAAATCCAACTGGGTGCTTAAGATTTTCGTTTATAAATTTTACTGAATCAATTTCCGTAATTAATAAATTCAGATTTATTTTTTCTGCCAATGAATTTATTCTGTTTATCTCAAGGATGTTGACAGGAAACGCTACCGTAATATCGCGCCAGAAGGCATTTGCAAAATACTCTGCCATTCTGAGTGAAGAGACCGTGATTTTATCAACTCCAAATTCCCTGTACCATTTACCTATTTCAATTGCCTGATGTGTTTTGAAGTGAGGGCGAAAAATTAAATTATTCTTCTTCGCCTTATCTGACATGAACTTAATATTTGCTAAACATTTCTGTTTATCAACTAATAAAGTCGGAACAGTGATTTTCATTTCGTTATTTTACTTTCATTGCCGAGCTCTTTCAGCATCTCCCATGAATAAATTCCGGTGTTGTGTCCGTCCTTCCACGTGACCTGCACTCCATAGTTTCCGATTTTTTCAATTTTATCAATTTCATAAAATCCCGCTGCTTTGAACGGAGCCTTCAACGGAATGTATGTATCGAATATAACTGATTCACCCTTGCAGTGAACGCAGGGACATTCATCTCTTAAATTTTTGAGAGTAATTTCTGAAACCGAATCATCGCCCCATGTAACCTGTAAAGAATTGTTTTCGGTTTTGTTTATCTTTTTCGGAAACAGCATTATATTTTGAACCTTCCTACAAATTTATTTGAATTGTTCCACTTTGCCTGATAGTCATACTTCACATAAAATATTTTTATATCTGCCTGGTAATCGTAATCAACAAAGAAAACTTTTGTATCTGCCTGGTAATCATACTTTGTAAAGAACCAGTTCTGGTCTTTACCTGTTGCCTGATAATCGTAGTCCGTTACATAGACACACAAATCTGCCTGGTAGTCGTAGTCAACGACTTTGACTTTTACATCTGCCTGATAATCGTACTTCACTCTGTAAACGTTACCGGCTTTAACATTTACGGATAGAAAAAATAAAGCTGCTAAAACAAAAATTGTTTTCATAATTATAAAATTTATTATCTAAATTACTCATTCAAGGAAAATAAACATAGGAAAATTTTTAAGTGGTTAAAAGCACGCATAATGGTTATTTTACAAACTTTCTAAAATTTTACCCCTTAGTACACACACAATGCAGGAAATATTAAATCAGCTAAAAGAGCTTTCGTATAACTTATCATGGACATGGAACAATGAGTTTTATTCCGTCTTCGAAGAAATAAATAAAGATTTCTGGATATGGAGTGATCGCAATCCAATCAAATTTCTTGATACTATCAATCACTCTTTTCTTCTTGAAACAATTGAAAAGAAAAATCTCAGAGACAGAATTACTGAGATGTATATCGATTACAAAAAATATGTTTCAGCCGATACATTCTATAAAGAAAATTACTCCGATATAGTTTCACCGACAATTGCATATTTTTCAGCTGAGTTTGGTATAACAAATTGTTTAAAATTATATTCAGGCGGTCTGGGAGTTTTATCGGGCGACCACATGAAATCTTCTTCAGATATAGGACTACCATTAGTCGGAGTCGGGCTTGCTTATCTTTACGGTTACTTCAGACAATTTATTGATAAAGACGGAAGACAGTCAGAGTTATATGAGAAAAATAATTTTGAGTATCTCCCGATGCACTTAGTTACCGATGACCATTACCGGCCAATTAAAATTTCAGTTGAAATGCCGGGACGAATAGTTAAAGCACAGATATGGAAGCTTATAGTGGGCAGAATAAATTTATTTATGCTTGATACATTTGTGGATGAAAATACAGTTGATGATAAAAGAATTACCGATATACTTTACGGCGGCGATACTGAAAAAAGAATTCAGCAGGAAATACTGCTGGGTATCGGCGGCAAAAAACTTCTTGATACACTCGGTTACAATATAAAAGCTTATCATCTCAATGAAGGACACTCAGCTTTTCTTTGCTTTGAAAGAATTGCAGATAAGATGAAGGAGCTGAACATTTCTTTTCATGAAGCAAAAAAAATATGCTACAACTCAAATATTTTCACAACTCACACTCCCGTACCTGCAGGTATAGATATTTTTGAGAGAAGTTTAATTGAAAAATATTTTAAGACTTATGCAGAAGAGAAATTAAAACTCTCTTTCGATGAATTTTTTAAAGAAGGTGATTTGTACGATGCTGATACATCGAACTCAAAATTTAATATGGCAGACCTTGCTATAAATAATTCCAATTTCATCAACGGAGTAAGCAAGCTGCACGGAGATGTTTCGCGCAAGATGTGGAATCTTCACAGTGACAGGACACAGATTGATTCCATCACAAATGGAATACATACAAAATCTTTTTTATCAAAATATTCAGAAAGATTATATATAAATAATTTCGGGAAGGACTGGATTAAGCAGGAAGGCATCTGGGATAAAATAAGCGAGCTGACCGACGAAGACCTATGGAAAACAAGAACAAGGAACAGAACTAAGTTGATAAATTTTGTCCGCGAATCAATCTCGGACAATTTGAAATCACAGAATGCTTCCTATGAAAAAATTCAGGAAGCGGAAAGTTTGTTGGATGAGAATGCTCTAACAATAGGTTTTGCAAGAAGATTTGCGACTTATAAAAGAGGGGACCTGATATTTAAAGATATTGAACGGTTAAAGAAAATCCTTACAAATCCTAAAATGCCGGTGCAGTTTATTTTTTCCGGTAAGGCACATCCAAAAGATAATGAAGGGAAAGCAATCATTGCTGAGATAGTTGCATACATGAATGACAATTCGCTAAATCATAAAATAATTTTCTTAGAGAATTACGAGCTTGAAGTTGCAAAACGTCTCGTTCAGGGATGCGATGTGTGGCTCAACAATCCAAGGAGGCCGCAGGAAGCATCAGGAACAAGCGGAATGAAAGTCATTGCAAACGGCGGATTGAATTTTTCTATCCTCGACGGATGGTGGGCTGAAGCTTACGCGCCTGAGTTCGGATGGAAGATAGATTCTATTGAGGATGTTTCACTCGAAGAGAAGGACTGGTTTGAAGCAAACTCAATGTACACAACTTTAGAAAAAGAAATTTTACCTTTGTTCTATTTAAGAGATGCTCATAATTTACCTGTGGAGTGGATAAAGAAAATGCGTGCATCAATTAAAAATCTTGCAGGATATTTCAGCACTCAAAGAATGGTAAAAGAATACACAGAGAAGTTTTATACAAAAGTATTTTAATTTTTATTATAAACAAAAACACCTTCTAATTAAACTGTAGAAGGTGTTTTTTTTATATCCCCGAATGATTAGAATTATTTCTAACTCATAAAAACTCTTTCAAACGTCCAGTAAATTGCAAATAAACCTATTACAACTGAAATCGGTATAGCGACTTTTTGCTTATACCATATTTTATCTTTTGTCCATTTGCCGAATAAAATATATGCAAGCATTATAACCGCAATTTGCCCCAGTTCAACCCCCACGTTGAAAAGCACCAGGGCATAACCGAATTCCTTCTGCGGCAACCCAAGCTCCTGCAGCGCGCTTGCAAAACCAAGTCCGTGTATCAATCCAAAAAAGAAAACTATCGCAATAGTTATTCTTTTAAAATCTTTTACAAGTATTACTTCAATTGCTATAGCTAAAATTGTAATTGCAATGAAAGGTTCAACAATGTATGAAGGCACGTTTACAATTTTAAACATCGCAAGTCCCAGTGTTATTGAGTGCGCAACTGTAAATGTTGTTGCAAGCAGTAAAACCTGCTTCATAGTTTTGCACATTAAATAAAGCCCGACTATAAATAGTATGTGGTCAAATCCATAGGGAAGTATATGAGTAAAGCCCAATTGAAGATACAGCCAGCTTACATCTATCCTTGATAATTTATCTATATCAATCGGATGTGCGAAAATTATTGAAGGAATGTATGTTATAAATAAAACTATAATTGAAAAAAATATTTTCTTTTTCATTTCTGTGAGATTGAAAATTATTGTTGTTCTGTTTGGCTTAACCAGGGATATATTTTTAGTGCATTTGAAGTATATTCTTTCGCTTTAATATCATTGCCTGCTTTTTCATAAATTTTTCCGGCGTGATACATCATCAGCGGGTCTTTCACTCCGAGCTTCAATGCAGTCTCAATATTTTTCAAAGCTTCTTCGTTGTTTCCGTTTTTATATTCTGCCCATGCAAGTGTATGAAATGTCTTGAAGCTGTTGTTTCCTTCACTGATATATTTTTCCGTTGTGTGTATAGCATCTTTTAAGTTCTTGCCTTGGTTTATATTGAAAAGTATAAGTTCTAAATCAGTATCTACACCTTTCTCTTTAAAATATGTATTGATGAATTTTACCTTTGCATAACTCTCTTCTGCTTTTTCTATCTGTCCTGTTATTTTGTATGTGTCTGCAAGCATAATCAGATATTCCGGAAGCTTATTTTTCTCTGTAATTTTTTCATACAAGGAAATTGCGCCTTCATAATCTTTTTCGTATAGTTTTATCTTTGCAAGTCCCCCGAGGGCATGAATATAATTAGGATATTTATTCAAAGCACTCTGATATTCATTTTTAGCCGCTTCCCTGTCACCCGATAGAAAATATAAATTTCCTAATTGCACCGTGCACCATGCAGTGTTTTCTCCTGTAGGCGCGCCTGCAGTAATTGCCATCTTCATTGCATCAATTGCTCCCGGTAAGTCACCGTGAATTTCTCTTATGTAGGAAATTCTTGAGTACGAGCTTAAGTCAGGTCTTGTATCTACCATTACCTGCGCTGATTTTATAGCATCTTCGTACATTCCCAGTTCAACCTGAGCATCTACGATAACGCTTAAAACATAAGCAGAGTACGGATTTAACTCTTTCGCTTTCAAACCTGTTTCCAAAGCTTGTTTAAAATTGTGTTCCGATAAATAAATTGAACCAAGCCCGGCATACGCATCTGAATTTTTGTCGTTAATCTCAATTGCTCTCTCAAGAAAATTCTTAGCATCTTCATAATACTGCGGGTCATTTTCTTCACGTGTCTTCTGAATATATGCGTATCCTGTTTTCACAAGTAAACTTACATTATCGGGATTGCTTTTAAGGTCTTCCTGATTTTTTGAAATATATCTGTCAACAGATGAAACTGAATTTGAAACATACGATGTCTTGCTGTTCAGAATTCCCATAACATTATTGCGTGCTTTGTTCTTTCTGTAATCAAAGAACTTCCATGTTCCTATTCCTAAAACTATAACTGCTAAACTGTATATTATTATTTTCTTCATGCTGGTTGAATTAAAGAGAATTAAACGCAAAGAGCGCAGAGATAACGCAAAGCTGCGCAAAGAAATTTCGTGAAATATTCAAAGAAATTAATTCAGTTAAACTTCTTAGCGGACTTTGCGAAGAACCTTCGCGCTCTTTGCGTTTAGTTATTATAATTGTGCTCATAATTTATTGTATTAAAATTCCTCCGGCAGAATTTCACCGGAGGAGATGTTCATAGAATTATTAAATTATTTAAGTAACATCATTTTTCTTGTATCTTGTCCTGCAGATGTTATAAGCTTTACAAAGTAAGTTCCTGTAGGAGCTGCCATACCGTCATTGGTCTGGCCGTTCCATACTACTGAGTTTACTCCTGCTGCAACAGTTCCATCAACTAAAGTCTTTACTTCTTTGCCAAGCATATCGTAAATTATTATAGAAACCTTATCATTCTTCAAAAGATTATATCTTATTTCTGTTGAAGGATTGAACGGATTTGGAAAATTTTGCTGAAGTCCGTAAGATGTTGGTAAACCGTTTGGTGAACCTGTATTAAAAATACCTACTATAGAACCGTGAGTATTTGTATATCCCTGGTGAGGAGCAGCTAAATATGGGAATGTAGTTGCAAAATCTTTATCATTTCTTTGAACGCCGTCACCTAACTGAGCATTTATACCTGTGCTGTAAGGAGGTCCGAGCAATACACCCCCTACCACTCTTAATGCAATATCAACAACGTCATCTTTAAGTCTTCTTCCGTTAGGGAAACCTGCATTATCACCTGCGATAACACCAAGTCTGTTTTCATTTGCAAACGGAACAGGTGCGATACCTAAGTTAATTCTTAACTGCTCTGATGGAGTTCTTGTATCCTGTGGTCTTTGGTTTAATCCGCTGACACCTGTTAAGAACACTGCAACTAAATCATTTCTTCCTGAAGTTGGGATATCATCCGTAACAGGATAAAGCGTATTGATTATTCCTGCAAGTTCAGGATTTGTAACGTAATTTAAAAACTGTGCATCACTTACAGGTTTAGAAGCATTCCATAAATCTTTTTTTCCTAATGGAATAACAACTTCGTTTACTAACGGCATACCTAATCTAGAAACCTGAACATCTAATCCTGTTCCGATTCTTGTACCGTCTGAATTAATAACTGTAGTAGTTTTTCTTGAAGTTGTTGACCACACACCAACTATTGCATTTGAATCTGATGCTGAAGGATTCGGGCTGCCGTTTCTTGTAACTTCTGATTTCGGAACCTGAATTACTATTGAGTGAACATTGTATCCTGCAAGAGCATCCTTACCGCCACCGCCGTTACCGGGAGCATTAGGTCTGATTTTCAATAAATCGAAAGTTGCGCCAAGGTCAACAAAGAATGCATCGTCTGTTGGTCCGGCAAAAACTTTTCCGCCGCTTGATGGTAAAGTCTGAACACCTGCCTGCATCAAAGCATTGTAATCGGGCATTGAAATAGGACCTGCATAGTTCGGGTCACTTGGTCCAGGACCGCCTACATAAGCCGGAGGAACAGGAAGTGCAGATGAAGTCCATGCTGTTACACCATTAACAATTTTCTTTACAACGTAAGTTTGTTTTACATTAAGGTCAGGATCGTTTAATGAAGTTACAGAGCCTGTATTGTAAAGGAATGTATTTGTGTTAGCAATTACATCTGTAAACTGAAACTGATAAACTACGTGTTCAAGTCTGTCGCCAACGTTATCAATTTTAATTTCGTAAGTAACGTCAGTTCCGAATTTATTGAAGTTAGGACCGCCTGACGGCTCTTCGAACGGATTAAAGCTTGCAACAATTGTAAGCGCAGTCGGCGCATCGGGCGCAACGAATGCATACACATCTGTATTATCAGCCTGCGGATCTGCGCTGATAATAGGTGCCTCTCTGTGACTGGATGCTTCCGTATCTACTGTAAAGTAGAAAACTCCGCCGCCAATACACAAGATAGCGATAAGAGATAGAATAATTCTTTTTTTCATTTTGAACTCCATTTGGTTAATTAGTAAAATATAAATGCATAACTAAATAACGAAGAAAGAATCAAAATGGATTTAATTATATTTTTTAACTCATTATTTAAAGTAAAATAAACTTTAAATTGAAATAAAAAGATACAAAATGTGCGCTTTAAACCTTAAAAATCACCTGTAAACGGGGTTATTGTTGAAAATAGATTAATTTTATAAGATACATTTCGTTGTAAAATTATTTTGCGAATGGGTTATTTCTCTATATCTTTGTTCAAGTAAATTTAAACCCCCTAAAACAATGGTAACTATATCATCAGTTGCAATTTTAGTAATCCTCTCAAGCTTCGTGGCTATGCTGTTCATGAAGGCGGAGAAGAAGTAAAAAAAATTTTTGGAACTTTCTTATCACCCCCTTTAAGAAGGTTCATACTATAATCCGGTTTAATAACTCTTAAACCGGGTTACGATTTTTCAAAGCTCTTTCATAAATATAAGTAAACAACCCACGCAGATAGTCTCTGTTTAGAGAAGAGGCATTGGCTATTTGCAATGAACTGAAAAACCCGCTGTACCCAATTACAGCGGGTTTCTTTTTATAAAGCAAATTTGAAGTAAATTATTTTAGGAAGGTGAGAACTTTTGTTTCCGAGAAATCCTTAGTAACCAATCTATAGAAATAAATTCCTGTTGGTAAATTTGAGGCATCAAATGTTACGCTATATTTTCCCGCGTTTTGATTTTGCGCTACTAAATCTGCAATTTCTTTTCCATTAATATCATAAATTTTTAATGAAACAAAATTAAAAGATTTTATTTCATAATTAATTTTTGTGGTAGGATTAAATGGATTGGGATAATTTTGAGATAATGAAAATTTTTCCGGAATTTCAGTTGAAATAGTCTGAATTCCAATGTAGCTTCTATTGCCTATGAACATATCATCTATGTTGCACCATAAGGCATTTTCAGAAGGAATGTAATATCGGAATCCTATATAAATTTTTTGACCATTGAATGATGATAAATTAAATTTGTATTGCGTCCATACATTTACTGCACTGTCAAGGTTGCTTTTAATTGTTGAAAGCTTTAAAACAGAAGTTTGAGGTGACTGTGCAGAGCAAATCCAGATCTGAAGTGAATCAACGTATAAAGCAATACCGGGAGTGCTGCCTAAAAGTCCCCAAAAAATCAGGCTGTCACCTGGTTGAATTCTTAAACTGTCAGTCCATACCCAGTCATCTGCTATGTATGAACCGCCTTCGCCTGCAAACCAAGAAATATGTAGAGATTTTTTCCCGCTATGAGCTCTTGGTTTATTAATGTTTGTATCTCCTCCAAGATTCTGGTTTGTGTCTCTTACAGCCCAGCCCTTATTTCTTCCGAACAAATTAGAATCTGCATCAAGTTTTTTCCATTTAAGCGGAATGCTGTCAGGATACTGAAGTGAGATGTTTTCAAAATCACTTTGAAATAAAATCCGCTGCGAGTAAGAATTTTTAAACATCAAAATTGAAAAAAACAGGATGACGATTTTTAATGTTGTTTTCATTATTTTATCAGAATCATTTTTTTTGTTTCAATATTATTATCAGATATTAATTTATAGAAGTAAACTCCACTTGATATTCCTGATTTCCCTGTAGTATCGAAAGTTACACTGTGTACGCCGGATTTTTTATATCCATTTACCAGAGTTTCCACTTCCTTTCCGGATGAATTATATACTTTCAGTGTTACGTAGGATTCTTTTTTAATTGTAAAGCTTATCCTAGTAGCAGGGTTAAAGGGATTAGGAAAATTTTGCGAGAGCAAAACATCTTTTTTTTCTTTTTCGTCGCCTTCGATAGGCTGCTGAGGAACTATTAAAGGCAGAGTACTATATTGATTTGATAATATGTTCAGCAGTTCCTGATCACTTACGGCAAATAGCTGTTTCAAAACAGAGGAATAGACTTGTCTGTAATCATACTGAAAATTAAGATTTCCGTTGTTCAGGTTTACCAGGTCCGGATTGTTACCATAAACTCCCTGATTAACTAAATCACCGAATACAAATAAAGGAGCAGCAGTTCCATGATCAGTACCTGCACTGCCGTTTTCAGAAACTCTTCTTCCGAATTCTGAAATTGTCATACCAACAACTCTGTTATTAATTCCATTCAGCTGTAAGTCCTGCATGAAAGAAGTAATAGCTCCATTCAATTTATTAAGTAAAATGTTATGAGCAATTAACTGTGATGAGTGAGTATCAAATCCTGCCAATGTTACTACATATAGCCTGGTATTAAGTCCACCGTCAATTAATTTAGCTACAATTTTCAATTGATCAGCCAATGTATTATTAATAGGGTATTCTACCAAGTTGTTTCCTAAGTCGGCTGCCTGCTTTACTCTATTGGCATATTGAAGAGAATCAGCGCCTACCTTTCTTGCAAAGTTCAGTTCCATTCCTGCCAGGGTTTTAATTGTTTCATAACCGCTGAAGGCAGCTCCCTGAGTCAGCTGATAAAACTGGTTAGGATCCTGAAATGTAAGACTCATATCACCGACTTGTGAAAGAAGCGATAGATCTGCGCTTGTACCTATTTGAATTGACATAGGATCGGGCGGAAGATTACTTGGGAAATTGGGATATTCTTCATGTAAATATCTTCCGAGCCATCCGGTTTGTAAAACCTGATTTGAATCTGAGGCTGTATGCCAGATATCCGTTGCTCTGAAATGTGAAAAGTTTGGATTTGCATAACCAACGTTTTGAACTATCGCCAGCTTACCATCAATCATAAGATTTTTAAATTCAGTAAGCGCAGGGTGAAGCCCCATAGTTGAACCGGGCAATGAAAGCACCTGATTTTGAGGTATGTTTAAATTAGGTCTTTTTATAAAGTAGTTGCTATCCTGATACGGAATTAAAGTGTTTAAGCCGTCATTTCCGCCAAGCAGCTGAACAACAACAAGTATTTTATTAGTAGTAAGCAAAGGATTTAAGAGATTCTTTGCAACAGAACTTGCTCCGAGAGCTTTAATTGGAATACTGTTGAAAGAAAGCGCAGCGCCAGCAGTTCCAATTGATATTGTTTTTATAAAATCTCTTCTTTTCATTTTAGAGCGTTAGATTTTAAAATTTTAATATAACTGATACTCTGCCATATAAATGATGGCTTTTAAAAATTTCTTTATTTTGTTTGGAGCCTGAGGATCTGAAATATTCCAGTCTTGAACAATTGCTCCGTCTAAGAGAACCTGAAGCAGATAATTCAACTGTTTTTCGGAAATCTTCAGTCTTATTAAATGTTCGGACATATCTTTTACTAATTGCAGAGCATTATTTGGCTGCGGAAATGAAGTAGCAAAAGCAATCGGATCAACAGAAAATCCCGTTGGAGTGTTATCTTTTTTGATTCCGGTAATTGCACTTTCATTAAATGCATTTCTTACTGGTAAAGAGAAAGAGTTCAGCCAGTTTCTGTAACCTAGCCAGCCTCTTACGTTCGGAGGATCTAAAATATATTGATTAGCTAAATTTCCTTGAAATATCAGATCGTTCAGATTTGTATTTATGGTAGAGGCGTTCAAAGAAATATTTAACTGGCGTAACTGGCCTATCATTATTTGCAAAGGTGATTTTATTAACGAGCCCATTACATTTTCAGAAAAAAATAATTCGCTTTTTAATAATGTCTTAAGTACAGGCGCTATTTCAAAATTGTTATTTCTTAATATCTCAGCCAATTGATTTATCACAGGCATGGCATCTGTCATATCAGGACTTTGATTAACAAAAAATTTATAGAATTTTGAACAAATAAAGGTTGCTGCTGCGGGCTGCTGAAAAACAATATTAATAACGTCTTCATCAGTCCAGTTTCCGGTCTGTCCGAAATATGTTTTATTTGTATAATCATGTCTCAGGGGAACAAATTGAGCGCCCAATCCATTTGCAACCCAGCCTGTAAGGGCTCTAGCACCTTCCCGGATATCGGTTTCCGTATAATTTCCAATTCCCAGTGTAAATAATTCTAAAAGTTCTCTGGAATAGTTTTCATTTGGCTGACCGACAGCATTTAAAGCCCCATCTAGATATATCAGCATGGCAGGGTCGCGGTTTATAGCAAAGGTCAGGTTTTTGAAATTTCCAAAAACGAATCTTCTAAACATTGTATTTTGGATGTACAAATATTGGGGAATCTGAACTGAAGTAACTGAGGAAGTAAAGTGGTTATGCCAAAACAAGGTCATTAATTCCCGAAGATTAGGAGGCTGGTTATACATTAACTTTGCCCACCAGATTCTTAACTCATTACACCTCTGATAGTTTGTCTGGACATTGCCAAAATCGGGAGGTTCTGATATCCAGGCACCAGGTGAATCGGGCAGTGTATATGGTTCAAATAATTTTTCAACCGCAGCATCAGGAGTAAGAGTTAGAAAATAATTTATATCGGAAACTTTTGCACCGAACGTCGTTCGGTTTAACAGGTGGAGCACCATTTTTTTATTCCATGGTCTCCCTGCACTTGGGATATAAGGATCTAATGGATTTACCATAAATGTAAGTTTTTATAAATTAAGTCAAAATTTGAATTAAATATTGAATCATCCGTCCTGTAAAATCAGAAATAATGGTTTGGTTTTAATTTACAAGTCAATTTATTTATTTTCAACTTAAATTTATTTGATGATAATAATTTATGTGTTTCGAAATTATCTATTTTGCAGATAATATTTAACGAAAACGTTAAATATCTCCCTTTAATTAGTTTTAAAATAAAAGTATTTTTAAGTTTATACGACGATAAAAATGCTTAAAACATTCTCAGAAGATTTAAAATATTTCAGGGAGTCAAAAAACATGACTCTCAAAGATGTCGCATTGGATACGCGGCTTAATATGGCAGTTCTCGAAAATCTTGAGAACGGTGATTTCACATTCCAACCACAAACATACATAAGGGCTTTTTTAAGACAGTACGCAAAATCAATCGGCTTAAGTCCCGACGGAATTTTAAAAGATTACGAGCAGGCAAAGGCAGGAAATTACTCAACCAAAAGACTTCCACCCGAAGAAAAACTTGATGCATTTGAAGATATTAAAAAAGAAAAAATAAATGAGCAGCCGAAGCTTGAAGTTAAAAAAACAAAACACGAAGAAGTTAAAAAAGAAGAAGATGTCTTTGATAAATTTAATATAGAAGATTTCAAAAGACACGATGACGATAAAGAAATAAAGGAAACAAAGAAAGAAGAACCAAAGGAAAAGTTAAAGAAAGAAGAGCCCAAAGAAATAATTATTGAGCCGACAAAAGAAGAAAGACAAGAAGTAAAGCAGGAAGAAAAAGAAGAAGTAAAGAAAGAAGAAATAAAAGAAGAGAAAAAAGAAAACAAGAAAAGCACTGACGGATTTAATTTTCCTCCGCCCAGAGAAAAGAAGCCGATAGAAATTCAAAGAGAAATAGAAGATAAAAAGAATTCAACTTCAGACCCCGACAAGCGATTTATAGTTAAAACAAAAAATGTAAACTCATCTGCATTAAAGACAATTTTTATAGTTGTAATTTTTCTTCTTATCGGTGCAGGAGTGTATTCACTTGTAAATGTGCTTTTCCTTGGAGATAATAACAAAGGTCCGGAGATACAAAGGAAATCATTTGATGATGTTGTTAAGGAGAATGAGAAAAAGATTTTAGGAAAGAAATCCCCTGAAGAAATACAGGACTCCATAAAAAAAGCAGAGGAAGAAAAGCAGAAGCTGCTCGCGTCTAAAAATGACTCGCTTGTAATAGAAATCGGCGCTTACAGAAACACATGGATAATACTTGATACTGACTCAACAACAATAGATGACCCCAAAAGAGTTTACCTTGAAAGAGGTTACACTGAAACATACAAGGCAAAGAAGTTCTTTCACCTCGGCACTCCCAATGCGGATCTGATTGAAGTAAAGCTTAACGGTAAAGTTCTTGAGTTTGACAGAAAAAACTTCCGCAACCTGCTTATAGATAAAAATGGAATTTCAGAAAAATAAGTGTTGGAATAATGGCATCTCTTTCATCCTCACAGGCATCTAAAAAAATAAACGACCTCATAAAAAAAATTGCAGATGCTGACTATAAGTATTATACATTAGCTCAGCCCGATATAGATGACTATGTCTATGATATGATGATGAAGGAGCTTGAACAGCTAGAAAAAGATTTCCCTGAGTTAAAATCAGAGGACTCTCCTACAAATCGTGTTTCAGGCGAACCTACAAAATCATTCAAAGTTGTGCAGCATTCTGTGCCGATGCTTTCGCTTGCCAATACATATAACGAAGAAGAGTTATTTGAGTTTGATAAACGTATAAGAGGACTTCTTCCCAATGAAAAAATAGAATATGTATGCGAATTAAAATTCGACGGGCTTGCAGTATCACTTGTATATGAAAAAGGAAAATTAAAAACGGGCGCTACACGAGGTGACGGTGAAAAGGGCGATGACATTACTCAGAATTTAAAAACACTTCGTTCTATTCCACTCTCTGTAAATCACAGCAAAATAAAAAATTTTGAAGCGCGCGGCGAAGTATTTTTTAAGAAGGTAGATTTTTTAAAAATTAACGAAGAGCAGGAATTAAAAGGGGAGAAACTATTTGCAAATGCCCGCAATACAGCAGCAGGAACTTTGAAGCAGAAAGACTCTAAAGCAGTTGCATCACGTCCATTGCAGTTTTTCGGATATAATCTGCGAACAGATGATGTAAAGCTTGTTTCACACTTCGATAACATGAAACTGCTGAAGGAACTGAAGCTTCCGGTTAACGATAAGACTGTTAAAGTTAATTCAATCGAGGAAGTAAAAAAGTTTTGCGATAAGATAGAAGAGACAAGGGACGATTTACCCTATGAAATTGACGGAGTTGTAATAAAAGTAAATTCACTGGCGCAGCAGGAAGAGCTTGGCAGCGTTTCAAAATCACCCCGCTGGGCAGTAGCATATAAATTCAAAGCAAAGCAGCAGATTACAAAAATTAAAAGCATTACGCTTCAGGTAGGAAGAATAGGAACTGTAACTCCCGTTGCAAATCTTGAGCCTGTCTTTCTCGCCGGCTCAACAATATCCCGCGCAACTCTGCATAACTTTGATGAGATAGAAAGAAAAGATATTCGCGAAGGCGACTATGTTAAAATTGAAAAAGGCGGTGATGTAATACCAAAAGTTGTGGAAGTGATTTTAGAGAAGCGTCCGAAGAATTCTAAAAAATTTCCGCATCCTACTAACTGTCCTGTTTGTAAAACTCCATTGGAAAAACCCGAAGGTGAAGTTGCATACTATTGTCCTAACTCCGCTTGTCCCGCGCAGGTACAGGGAAGGATTGAGCACTTCGTTCAGCGGGATGCAATGGAAATTGAAGGTCTCGGCTTTCAGATAATTGAGATTTTTATCGGCAAAGGATTTATATCCAACTATGCCGATATATATGATTTGCATAAACACCGTAAAGAACTACTTGAGCTTGAACGCTTCGGTGAGAAAAGTATAACGAATATTCTAAACGGAATAGAGCAGTCAAAAGAGAAACCGTTCGATAAAGTTTTATTTGCATTAGGTATCCGTCACATAGGAGAAAGGACTGCGAAAGTTCTGGCTAAACACTTTGGCTCAATTGATAAATTAATGAGCGCTTCACAGGAAGAAATTAACGAAGTATATGAAATTGGTCCGAAGATATCAGAAAGCGTTGCAAACTTTTTCGCAGATAAACATAATTTAAAATTAGTTGAGCGTCTAAGAAAAGCCGGATTAAAATTTGAAATAGATAAATCTATAACTCAGAAAATAAATCCTCTCTTCAATAATAAAACTTTTGTTCTTACCGGTACGCTTGAAAAATACAAACGCGAAGAGGCAGGAAAAATAATTGAAGACTTAGGCGGTAAAACTTCTTCATCAGTCAGTAAAAAAACAGATTTCCTTCTTGCAGGAAGTGATGCAGGCAGTAAACTTGAAAAAGCTAAAGCGCTGGGAGTAAAAATTCTGGATGAAGATGAGTTTGAAAAAATGATAGGAAAGTAAACTCCAATCGTCTCTCGTTGCGATGCTTCTGCGTCGCAACGTTTATTTATATAATGAAATTATATCTTTAGCTCTTTGAGTTATCTCTTTCTTTAACTGTATCGGTTTTATAACTTCAACTTCTTTTCCCCAGCCCATGACCCATGCTATAAATTCATAGGAAAGTTTCACTTTAATTTTCATAAAGACGGCATCATCTTTTTCTGTTATCTCCTGATTCTCAATCCAGATTTTATCTTTGATTAATTTCCCCGTTTTCTCAGTAAATTTTAATTCAACATCAAAAGCTTCTCCGCCGCTGAACGTTCCCCATGATTTTTCATATATGTTAAAAGCACCGGGCAGTTTTTTAATCGAACTTTTTTTATCACCGAATCTTATATCAATAATTCTTTCTATAAGGTAGCATTTGATTTCTTCCGAGTCATCATTCTCAACTCCGTAAAGATGAAACGTTCTTCCTGTATTAATTAAGCTTATAGGAGTAATCTCTCTCCACTTAATATCGCCGTGCATATTACGCCCGTAGCCGAGCTCAATGATTTGTTTTCCGTTAATTGCTTTTAAAATTTTCACAAAAACACTCAGCGCATTCTCTCCAAATTTTTTATGAATTAATTTTAAATTTCGTATATTTATATTATCGTTTAAGGATAGATAAGCAGTGATGAGTGTATTCAATACTTCATCATCGATGTTTATAATTTCGAAAACATTTTTCCGCGAGTAAACACCTACTCCCAGCTGCCTCAGTTTATTTGCATCGCGCCTGATTGTTGTAACGCTGGTATCCAGTTTTTCGGCAAGCTCATCTTCGGAATAATATCTTTGCTTTTCTAAAATCAAAGATGCCATTTCAATCTGCCTGAGAAGCTCTTCTGAAAATTTATTTGTCATAGGCTATAAAATTGGAAATATATTTCTAACAAAACAATGAACTATTTTTTCGTTAAATCTTGATTTATCTGTCAAGAACTATTTTTTTAAAAATCCCTATATGTATATATGGAGAGCAATTCATTTAAGTAAAGAAAAATACTGATTATATTTGTCAGGATTTTTTATAACCCTGATAAAAAATTTTGTATCTTAAAAAACTTATTTTATATCAGAATTATCAAAATTGATAAACCAATTAATTAAGTGATAACTTACGAGGGGGCGTAAGTTTCGTTATATGTTTTTACAAAGTTTAGTTCCTTCTTAAATTTTAAAAAAATCCGTAAATATATTTTATAAACAGAATATCCTTTTAGCTTTTTAAAACATCTTTGATTTAATATTTTAAAGAACCTTAAAAATTTAATCATTCAAAATTCTATATGTCCAGAAGTATAAAAGCCCCCACAGGAACAACATTATCCTGCAAAAATTGGATTACAGAAGCAGCAATGCGAATGCTTATGAATAACCTTGATGCCGATGTTGCCGAGCGTCCCGAAGACTTAATCGTCTATGGCGGTTCAGGCAAAGCAGCGCGTAACTGGGAATGTTATGATAAAATTATTGAAACATTAAAAAGTTTAAATGAAGATGAAACTCTTCTTGTGCAGTCAGGTAAACCTGTAGCTGTTTTTAAAACACACACAAACGCGCCGAGAGTCTTAATTTCTAACTCGCAGCTTGTGCCGGCATGGGCAACATGGGATGAGTTCAGAAAACTGGAAGCGCTCGGATTAATAATGTACGGTCAGATGACTGCAGGAAGCTGGATTTACATAGGCACGCAGGGAATTTTACAGGGAACATACGAAACATTTGCCGCCTGCGCAAATAAACATTTCGGCGGAACACTCAGCGGAAGATTAGTTCTTACTGCAGGACTCGGCGGAATGGGCGGAGCACAACCATTAGCAGCAACATTAAACGGTGCAGCGTTCTTAGGCATAGATGTAGATAAAGCAAGAATACAAAGAAGAGTTGATACAGGCTATTGTGATTTAATAACAGAAGATTTAGATGAAGCTTTAAAGCTTGTGCTGGCAGCTAAGGAAAGAGGCGAAGCGCGTTCAGTTGGACTTGTTGGAAACGCAGGAGAAATTCTCCCTGAGATTTTAAACAGAGGGATTATACCCGATGCACTGACTGACCAGACATCTGCACACGATATGCTTAATGGATATGTTCCTATGGGAATGACTTTAGATCAGGCGCGCGAGTTGAGAAGTAATGACCCTGATAAATATATTGAGTTTGCAAGAAAGACAGTTGTGATACACTGCAAAACAATGTGGGAGTTTATGAAACGCGGCGCAGTTACTTTCGACTACGGAAATAATTTACGCGGTGAAGCAAAATCACAAGGGTTTGAAAAAGCATTTGATATACCGGGCTTTGTGCCTGAATATGTTCGCCCGCTTTTCTGTGAAGGAAAGGGACCATTCAGATGGGTAGCGCTTTCGGGTGACCCCGAAGATATCTACAGAACAGATGAAGCAATAATGGAAGCGTTCCCGGAAAATAAACTTCTGCATAAGTGGCTTAAAGCTGCAAGAGAGAAAGTTCACTTCCAGGGATTGCCTGCAAGAATATGCTGGCTTGGTTATGGTGAAAGAGCAAAGGCAGGAAAAATATTTAACGATTTAGTGAAGAACGGAATTGTAAAAGCTCCGATTGTTATAGGAAGGGACCACCTCGATTGCGGAAGTGTTGCATCGCCTAACAGGGAGACCGAAAGAATGTTGGATGGATCCGATGCAATTGCTGACTGGCCTGTGCTTAACTTTGCTTTGCATTGTGTTGGTGGTGCATCATGGACTTCATTGCATCACGGCGGAGGAGTGGGTATTGGGAATTCAATTCACTCAGGAATGGTAATAGTTGCAGACGGAACTCCCGAAGCCGAAGTAAGACTTGAAAGATGTTTAACATACGACCCCGGAATGGGAATTGTGCGTCACGCAGATGCAGGATATGATTTAGCAATCGAAGAGCAGAAGAAGTTCGGCATCAATATGCCCATGTTGAAGTAATTATCAAAATAAATGGGAGATTTTTTCCAAAATATAGATGCCTCGCTTTTTTATTTTATAAATAAAACTTGCGCAAATCCTCTGACTGATAAGGTAATGCCGTTTATTACTGAAAGTAATCACTGGATGCTCGTCTATATTATTTTGCTTGGGTGGTTAGTTATTAAAGGAGGAGCTAAAGGAAGAGTTGCAGTTGTAATGGCTTTACTTCTTGTTGTAGTCACTGATCAGGTAAACAGTTTTTATATAAAAGATTTATTTCATCGAATTCGTCCGTGCAATGCTTTGCAGGGAGTTCACTTGCTTGTAAACTGCACGGACTCTTTTTCATTCACTTCATCTCACGCAATAAATAACTTCGGAGCTGCAACAATATTTTCTTACTTCTATAAAAATGTCCGTTATGTTTTGTTTACGGCAGCCTCATTAGTTGCTCTTTCAAGAGTTTTTGTGGGCGTGCATTATCCGTTTGATATTATAGGAGGCGCGCTGCTTGGGATTTTTGCTGCATGGATTTTTATTTATATCTGGAAATTTATTTCAAAGAGTTTTAAGCTCAGGTTTTAATTTTCCTTTTGTAAAATTCGGAAGAGCAAGCATTCCTGCAAGAATCAACAATTCACCAGTCACATATCTGAGCTTTAAAATGTTGTCCAGCATAACGATGAATGTTCTCTGATAATCAGGCAATGTAATTATTATTAATCCTGTTACAATTAAAGCAAATGAAATATTTTTATACTCGGCATTTTTAATTAATTTTAGAGTCAGTAAAAAAACAGGAATAAGCCAAACAAGATTCATCAGCCAGGTAAAAGGACTAAAAATCAAAATAATGAGAATAAAAATTATCCAGAGATTAATTTTTTCATATCTGCCAATATGTCTATAGAGGTAAATAATAAACGGAATTATTAATAAAAGTGACCATACAGTTGCAGGAATATTTATCCCGATTGCCAATTGACCGGAAACTATTAATCTAACCAGAGATGCATTGGAGAAAAAACTTATCGACTCGGTTAAATACATTCTTCCGTCAACCATAGAAACTGCATATCTTGAAATCCTGAAGATATATTTTAGTATCCACGAATCCGGCCTCATGTCATCTGTACCGCTTTCTGCGTATTGAGAAATTCGGGGAGCCTGATTAAGAATGTAATCATTCACCTGTGAACTTCCGTTAACGATGTACATTATACCTGTTATAACTACAATACCCGAAATGAAAAATATAGCTGTTTTATATTTTTTCTTTATGAGCAAAAAAGGAATTAGCAGAATGCTGTACAGTTTGAAAACTGAAGCTAATGAAAACCATAATCCAGATGACTTTTCTTTCGAGCGCTTTACAAAAAAAATTCCCAATGTCAGAAGCAAAAATGTTGCTCCGTCAATTTGCCCTCTTTCCAGTAAAGCATAGAAAGGAAAGAAGTTAAAAGTGAATATCCCTGTTATTAAAAGAATGAAAACATTTTTATCAAATCTGAAAATTTTCAACCAGATAAAAACTGAGATTGTTACAAAAAAGAAATTCAGGTAATTCCAGATATGTTTTGCTGAATGGTAATTAAGTTTGGCAAGCGGCTGAAAAAAAGTCCCGGCTATTGGGGGATATAGAAATCTGCTGTGGTTGAACTGTGCAACTCCGTCCCATAAATTCCAGTTTTCACCTATGTAATTTTTGTATGGATTCAGTCCCAGGTTCATAACTTTTCCCGCAGTGTAATATGCGGTAAAATCCATTTGAAGACTTTGCCTGCTGACTTGCTCAATGAAAAAGATAATTCTTACTAAGGATAAAGTAAATAATACAGAGAGTATTAAGATGAGTAATATTTTTTTTTGCTTTTGCAAATACAGGTTACAGATTGAATTTTATCTTCCTCATAGCAAAGAAGCACATACGAAGCAGCATCATGCCATCACGGAATCGGCTTATATTTGTTTCGCCATAGGTGCGTTCACCATAGCGGACAGGGATTTCAATTATTTTTAGATTTAACTTTGCAGCTCCGAACAACAAATCAAAATCTCCAAACGGATCAAAGTCACCGAAGTATTTTCTGTTCTCAACAATTTTCAAGTAGTCTTTTTTGAATAAAACTTTTGTACCGCATAGTGTATCGGTTATTCTTTGTTCAAGCAGCCAGCTGAATACGTTGCTGAAAAAAATATTCCCTGCTTTGTTCAAACTGCGCATTGCTTTCTCATGCATCTGGTACACCAGTCTGCTTCCGTTTATGAATTCACCCTTGCCTGTGCTTAAAGCATCGTAAAATTTCGGTAAGTCTTTCGGTGCAACGGTTAAGTCAGCATCAAGTATCAGTAATATATCCCCCGTAGCATTTTCAAATCCTTTTCTTACTGCATCGCCTTTACCTTTACCGGGCTGTTTGAAAAGTTTTATATCTTTATCAGGATTTTGTTTAATAACTTCTTCGATTTTCTGATAAGTGTTATCACTCGAATTTCCCTCCACAAAAACTATTTCAGTGCCGCTGCCCATCTGTGGAATTAACTTTACTATGTTATCAATATTTCCTTCTTCGTTTCTTGCAGGGACGAGAACTGTAACTTTATAATCACTGCTTCCCTTTACTTCTGAAATATCGTTGTTAGCAATTACAAATCCCGTAAGGCACAACCTTTTTATTAAAGGAAGCTTGGAAAAATATTTATTGATAAAGGAAGTAATGAACGGAATTTTCAGAGGCATTAAAATCATGCTTCCCGTTCTTACTACATCAAATCCCGCCAAGTACAAAAGATTTTTAATTTCGTGAATGTACAGCCAGTTTTGCTCGCCTTCTTTCATTTTTAATCCCAGAGATTCCGCTGCCTTTAAAACCGGGTTCCAGAAATAATTTCGATATGTTACGATTACCTTTGTTCTTGAATGACAGAATACTTTAAGTCTTTCAAAAACATTCTGTATATCATTTAATGTACCTATCAAATCACATAAGATTATGAAATCAAACTTTTGATTTATTTCCTTTGCCTTTTCGTTGAAATCAGGAGCTTCAGCATCTAAACAATAAAACTTTATTGACGGATATTTTTCTTTTGCGTTTTGTATGTGGTAGGGATTGAAATCAAATCCTGCTACATCTTTATTTCCGATAACATGAAGTGAATCTCCTTCAGCGCAGCCGACTTCAAGCACAGAGGCATTCGCAGGAATTAAGTTTTTAAAAAGATTTTCAAGAGATTCGTAATAAAATTTATTCTTCTTCCTCCAGTAATTCTTTTCTTCTGCATTTTTCTTAAAATCGATCACTATAATTTCTTATTTGAAATATAATAAATAAAATTCTGCTCCCCAAACACCGAGAAGAAATAAATTGAACAGTACCGCTGTAGCTTTTTTCCATTTAGCGATACCGCTGAAATCGGTTTTATAATGATAAATAAAATATACAGTTCCTATTATAAAGAATGGAACAAGTACGTAATGATATCTTGCCAACGCAACAAACATAAAAAATGTGAACAGCCAGCTGAATATCATTCCCCAGATAAAAAATGTTTTCCGTTTCATCATAAGGAGTCCCCATAATCCCAGGCTCATCACTACAAAATACGGAATATTTATTAAAGCTATGAGCAAAGGATTTACGCTTTTGTAAACCTGTGTAGATGTCGACTCTTTCCCGTCACCTTTTGTAAAGTACAAAACTATCATGCGCTCACTTGAGAAAAGATAACCGAGCTTCTTTATCCCTGTAACTAAAAATTTGTGAGGGTTGTGAAGCGCATAGTCGATTCCAAGTTTATAAAATTCTTTATCTCTCTGTGCTTCATCTTCGATGTTGAACAACGGATTAGACTCCTCTATTTTGTGATACCATGTTCCCGTTGCATCAGGATTGCTGCCCGACCAGAAAGTAAATCCTCCCTGTGTGGCAATAGTAAATGTATTCAGTGTTGTTTTGTTTCTGATAAGCCAGGGGCAGATAACAAGAAATGCTCCTATGAAAAACAATAAGGAATATTTTAAAACTCCGCTAAAGTTAATTTCTTTTCTTTTATAAAAAAATAAAAATAAAGGAATTAATAATATCGAAGGAGCAAAAGACGAACGGATTAAAATTGCATATCCCCATAATAGCCCGATTACAAAAATATATTTTACAAAATTATCTTTTAAAACTAAAAATAAAATCAGAATTGCAAGAAAGCCGAACAAAGGCTCAGTCAGAATAGTCTGGCTGAATAAAATATTTGAAGGGAAGAATGCAAAAATTGAAAGGGCTATCAAAGACTTTTTAGCATCAAAATAATTCAGACAGACTTTAAAAAATAAGTAACATGTAAATATTTCTAAGATAGACTGAATTATTTTTACGTAAAATTGTTCCGGACCGAAAATGAAATATAATCCTGAAAGAAAAATAGAGTAGCCGGGAGCAATAACTCCGGTAAGTTTCCCTTCAAATGAATATGTGAAAGTGTTTACTATGCTTTGCGCAAGCGAGTGGTAAACGTAACTATCTGAGCGGATTTCCGACGGAAGAAAAAATGTCAGCAGAATTTTTATCAGGAATGATAAAGATATAATGCTCCACAGTATTTTGCTGTACGATTTATTTTCAATTGCAGTGTTCAATAAACTTATGTTAAATTTTTTCTGCAACTAAAGTTACGCCGGTGCCCTCGGGATTATCCGTTCTTACATCAAGCCACATTAAAATAAGAACAAACCAAAGAGTAAAAATATAATAGAACGGCAATATTAAAATTAAAATCTTTGATGCGCCTGCCATAAGGATTGGATACTTTATTCCCCATCTCCACGATATTGTTCCGTATTTTCCGTATGCATATTTGAAGTGAGTCATTGTAAGTCCGGCTCTGTTCAGTTTGCCCTCAATATCTTCTTTTGAATACCCTAATCGTGCGTGTTCTTCAATAAAGCTTTCATCACTTTCATCGTGCGCATCGCTTCCGCCTAAGTTGGATGGAGTGTTGATTAAAAGCTTACCTCCGGGTTTTAAAGCCCGGTGATAATTTTTAAAGACAAGCTCATCTTCTTCAATGTGTTCCATTACGTCAACACAAAGAATGAAATCGTATTTATTCTCTATGTTTATTTTTGTGAGGTCGGCAATTTCGAACTTAGCATTTTTGTATCCTGCTTTGCTGAAAAAATAGTTGCAGTCAGCAACCTGGTCATCTTTCACATCTACACCTAATATTGTACAATTTGGAAATCGTTTAGCAAGGAAATAAGAGTATTGACCAAAGCCCATGCCTGCATCATATATATCAAGTTTTTTATTTGTGTCCGGAAATATTTCTCTTATCATTTTTCTCACATGCCATGAACGGAGAAACATAAGATCAAGCAGCCAATAGAATATTTTTCTTAAGAAAGTATTTCTTGCGACAGCTTTTGCGAAAACATTTTTAATTGGATCGTATTTCATTTTATATTGTTATGAATTCTTTATTATTAATTTTTTTTAAACAAGTTAATCTTTAAGTATTTATTGAGAGCCCCCTTAATGGCAAGCAGTTCCACATCTTCAAAAAATTTGCCTAAAAATAAAAATACAAAAAACACAAAAAGTAAAAGCAACTTCAGACCTAAGTCCAAAAATAAGTTGTTAAATTTAAAAAGAGTGGATAAATATGTGAGCCCAATATAAAGCAAGCCAAGTAAAATTAATTTATTCACTTCGAGCTTAATGAAATAATAATTTCTGGATTTTCTGTAGAGCAAAATTATCAACAGCAGATATGAGACTGCTGATAATACTGCTGCTGCGTAAATCCCATAGTACCTTATAAAAATAAAATTTCCCGCTACGTTAAATACCAACGCTATTGCGGTATAGTAAGTAACTATTTTAGATTCTTTTTTATAAAGGAATGAAAAAATGAAACCATAAAAAATTGCAAATATGCAGTTGGAAAAAAGCACAATTCTTATAGTATCAACGGCATCCCAAAGCTTGGGATTTCTTACAAATATTTTTATTGCCTCAGGAATGAACAGCGATGCACATAATGACACAAGTATCATAGAGAAAAAAAGATATGTCGAAATTTTGGTGAAGTATCTTCCTGCATCTGGTTCTTTTACCTTCCTGTAAAAAATTCCGGTATATGCAAGTGAGTAAGGAATAATAATCAGTGAATTTGTCAGGCTTCCTACACTGTAACCCAATGTGTAAATCCCAACTTGCTCCTTGGAAACATATTCAACAAGTATGTACCTGTCGACCGTGTTAAGGAACATTCCAAGTATTGCATACAGTGTCCAGAAAAACGAAAAATTGAGAATGTCCTTAATTTTATCTTTATCATAGTTTGCTTTGATGTTTGCAAAGATCAACGGTAATGATAAAGCAAAGACAATTAACGGTCCGAGAAACTTTGCTATAAATACAAAATCAAAATCATATCTCTTAAAGAAGACAAAATATATCTGAAGGAAAAAATTAATGAACAAACTGGAAAGCGCTATAAGCGTATATAGTCCGGGTTTGTTTTTCAATCGTGCAATGGAGAGTGGAATTGTTATCAACGACTCAAAAATGCAGATCAAGAAGCAATAAATAATAACGTTGCTATGGGCGCTGTCATTTAAAATCAGATTTGAAAAATTTTGCTTCAAGGTTAAACCAAGCATTAAAAAAACGGCACAGTTGAATAACAGAATAATAAAAAAATTGTAAAGCAGTTTCTTCTTACCGTCTTCGGTTTCAGTTGAACAATGTGTTATGATTGTAGTTTCAAATCCGAACAGACATATTGTAAATAAATACTGCCAGAATGTTTCAAGCAGATTTATATTTGCAAATGATTCCGCAGTATATACTGAAGTGTACAGCGGAATAAACACAAAAGAAAGCGCTTTGCTTGCAACTCTGCTGAGTCCGTAAACGGCTGAATGCTTTATTGTATTTTTTAAGTCCTCTAACAATATTTATCCTGCAATTATTTCCTGAACAAAACTTTCCCACATATATTTCTTTTTTTCCTCGCTTACGTTTTTGCTGAACTCTTCTTCTTTGTTCTCTTTATAAAATTTTAAAATTGCATTAGCAATCTCTGAACTGTTCTTCGGTTCAACTAAGTATCCTGTGTTCTCATTTAAAATTACTTCCGATAGTCCGCCGACCTTTGTTGCTATAACAGGCTTATCATAGAAGTAAGCTATCTGTGTTATTCCACTCTGAGTAGCCGAGTTATACGGTAGCACAACAACATCACTTGCCGAAAAGAAATATCTTACTTTTTCATTGGGCATAAACTCAGATACAACAAAAATATTTTTTTCTAAATTGTTCTGCATTATCTGCTCCCTATATTTCGTTTCATCTTCGTAAAACTCACCAACTATTAATAACTTAACATCTATTTCTTTCGCAACTTCTTTCATCGCATCTATCAAATAATTCAGTCCTTTGTATTTTCTTATATATCCGAAAAATAAAATTACTTTGTTATTTACTACATCAACTCCGAATTCCTTTTTAATATATTCCCTCGCTTCAGTCTTCACTACTTTCTCTCCGAATAAATTATATACGGGATGCTTTGAATGAATGACGGGTTTATTTTTTTTATTGAAGAGCTTTAAATCTTCTGCAACTGATTCCGATAGCACCTGAAACTTATCACCCTGGCTTAATGCAAGCTTCGTTAAAAATTTATCGCCAAACCTTTTTTCATGGGGAATAACGTTATCTGCCTGAAATAAAACTTTAGCTTTTGAAAAATGTCTGATAATCCATGCCAATGTAAAAAACGCAGGAGCAAAGAACGGTATCCAGTATTTTATTATTATTAAGTCGGCGTTTTCTTTTGCGATTTTAAATCCCCATTTAATCCAGTTGAACGGATTTATAGAATCAATCGAAATTATATTGCTGCCTTCCTTAAACTCCGTTAACGGTTTGCCTTCTTCGTATTGAGTCTTTCCCGGAAATAAAAATTCAGGATACTGTCTCTTGAATGAATATATTTTCACATCGTTATCTTTGGAGAGATATTTATACATCAACTCATTGAAATGAGCCATTCCTCCGCGCATCGGGTATGCCGTACCTATTATAATAATCTTCAAAGACTCTTATTGTTTTAAAACTTTATTCTTATTCTTTAACTGAAAAAGCCTGGCGCCTAACTTTGTATTTGTAATTTTATCCAGTAAGTTCGAACGCAAAAACCACAGCTGCATTTTTAAACTATTGCCTCTGTATTTTATATAGCTTTCTTTTTCCTCGCGTTTGCCCTGCGACTGTTTTTCACTGCTTGTTCCGCCGGGATAAAATTTTACAATCGGGTAATCAATATACTTAAATTTTTCATCGGCAATCCTCACAATAAAATCATAGTCCATTGCAATGCGTTTGTTTTTATCAAAGAGTCCGTGTTTATTGTACAGATCTCTTTTCACAAACATTGTAGGATGACCAATTGTAGAAATCCCTCTGTATAAATGCTCGCGTCTGAATGCCTTTCCTGTCACTACCCATGCTCCGCCTCTGTACTGAACATAATTTCCATGAGTCCACATTAGTCCATCATCCTTCTCAAACTCATCCGAAACTCTCTTTATAATGCTCTCATCATAATACTCATCGCCTGCATTTAATAAATGAATTATCTCTCCTTTGCTTCTCAGCACGCCTTCATTAAAGCTTGCCGAAATATGTTCGTCTTTAATATTTTCCCATCTTCTGTAAGAAGGGAGTTCAATTGACTTTAAATAGCTGTCAATATCGGGACTTGTAGATGCATTTACAATTAAATGCTCGTCAGGTTTTTGTGCCTGTAAATCTATAGATTTACATGTTCTTTTCAGCTCTTCTAAATCATTAAAACATATGGTTACAGTCGATATTTTATACTTTCTTCCCTGCATTTTGACGATTATCAATATAAAATTAATAGCAGTGAAATGTAATTCATAAAAGACATTCTTAAAGGACATTCTTTTACAATCTTATTTTTCATTTTTAATCATTAGTTTTACTGCTTAACATTCAAATACCATGCATATTAATTTAAAGTACGGATTGATAACCGGAATTGTTTACAGTGTAATTACCCTTATTCTTTTTTTTGTTTTCGGTAACTCAATTAATTTTACTGCAAAATTTTTTCTGGATTTTATTCTGCTTAACGTAGTCCTTTATATTTTTCTTTATTTTCCGATAAAGCACAAAATCAATTCTCTAAGTGAGCAAAGATTTTATTATGGCGAAGGCATGAAATATGGTTTTACAACTGCCTTAGTAGCCTCAATTGTTATAGTAATTTTTATTTTTATTTTTTATAAATTTATTAATACAGGATTCTTTGCTTCTATTAAACAAAGCATGATACCTGAAATTAACGGTACAAGTCTGGACTCTCTGAAGAAAACAGGTTCAATTAAAACTCTTATTGCAAACTCAAGCCCCGTAACATTGATGCTTCAGCAGTTTTCATTCACAATTATTTCAGGAATGATTGCTTCGTTTTTACTAGCAGCATTTATATCGAAGAAAAAAGCAAAACAATAATTTTATTTTTCATTCTACATGGCAAAAAAAGAAATTGTAAGATGTGACTGGTGCAAGGGCTCCGAGATTATGATGAACTATCACGATGAAGAATGGGGTACACCGCTCCATGATGACAGAAAACATTTTGAATTCATAATTCTTGACGGCTTTCAGGCTGGATTAAGCTGGTCAACCATCATTAACAAAAGACAAAACTTCAGAAAGGCATTTGATAACTTCGACCCTAAGAAAGTAGCAAAGTACGATGAAAATAAAATTGAAGAGCTTCTTAATGATCCCGGTATAGTAAGAAATAAACTGAAAATTTATTCAGCTGTTACAAATGCAAAAGCATTCCTTGCAGTGCAAAAAGAGTTCGGCACTTTCGATAAATACATTTGGCAGTTCACAGGCGGCAAGACATTAAAGAATGCAAGAGCAAGCATGAAAGATATTCCTGCAAAGACAAAAGAATCCGATGCAATGAGCAAGGACTTACTCAAGCGCGGATTTAAATTCGTCGGCTCAACAATCTGTTATGCCTACATGCAGGCAGCAGGAATGGTGAACGACCATATTGTAACATGCCATCGTTACAAAACAGTTTCTAAAAAATAATCCCCTATTAATTTTAACATATAAATGAAACATCAACGAACCTTCTCAAATGTATTCCGATATAAATTTGATAATTTAATGTCAAAAGGTCCCGGAGCATTAATTGTAGCACTTGGAATACTTTCTTTTTTAATAGTAATATTAGCTGCTGCTATAATTGCGCTTATTGGCATACACCCGGAAGGGCAGGAAGAATCTATGAGCTTTATCGAAGCTGCATGGCAAAGTTTAATGCGAGCTATGGATTCGGGCACTATGGCCGGCGATATAGGATGGGATTTCAGAATAATAACTTTTCTTGTTACAATGGGGGGAATTTTTATAGTATCAACTCTCATAGGTGTTCTTGGTACAGGTATAAACAATAAACTTGAACAGCTCCGAAAGGGAAAATCTCCCGTGATGGAAAATAATCACACGCTTATTCTCGGCTGGTCTGAAAAAATATTTACTATTATTTCCGAGCTTACCATTGCAAATGAAAATCAGAAGAAACCTTCCATTGTAATTCTTGCCAATAAGGATAAAGTTGAGATGGAAGATGAAATTGACCTGCGGATACCGGATACAAAAAATACTAAAATTATCTGCAGAAACGGAAACCCGATTGATTTAAATGATCTTGAAATTGTAAATCCTCACTTTGCCCGTTCAATAGTTGTGCTTTCACCTGAAGAAGATGAACCGGACATTCAGGTTATAAAAACTTTATTAGCGTTAACAAAAAATCCCGGAAGAAAAGAAGGGAAGTATCATATCGTTGCCGAGCTATCCGATGAAAAAAATGTTGAAATTGCTGAGACCGTTGGAGAAGATGAACTTACACTTGTACTCTCTAAAGATTTAATCTCAAGAGTAATTGCGCAGACATGCAGACAGTCAGGGCTATCAGTTGTCTATACTGAATTACTCGATTTTGACGGTGATGAAATTTATTTTGAGAACGTTCCGCAGCTTGCAGGAAAGACATTTAAGGATTCACTTTTTGCTTTTGAAAAATCCACAGTAATGGGATTAAGAAAGGCAAACGGCGAAGTTGTAATAAATCCACCAATGGATACTGTCATCACATCAAATGATAAAGTAATAGCAATAGCGGAAGATGATGATAAAATTAAGTATTCAGGTTTAAATTATAAAATAAACGAATCAATAATTTCAAAGTCGGCAATAAGCAAATCGGAAGAAGAAGATATTTTAATTCTCGGATGGAATCAGACGGGATGTTTATTGATTAAAGAGCTTGATTCATATGTTGCTCCTAATTCTACCATTACTGTCTGTTCAGATTTCCAGCAGTATCATGCAGAAATCGATGAGATGGGCAAAACACTAAAAAATGCTAAACTTATTTTCACTGAAGGAAATACCACTGAAAGAAAATTTTTAGAATCCGTTGCTGACGGAAAATTTGAACATATAATTTTATTGTGCTATGCGGATAAGTTTAATACAAAAATTGCCGATGCAAAAGCATTGATAACGCTGCTCCATTTACGAAACATAGCAGAGAAAAATAATTATAACTTCAGCATCGTCAGTGAAATACTCGATGTGAAAGATAAAGAGCTTGCCGAAGTTACAAAGGCAGATGATTTTGTAGTCAGCAATAAACTGATTAGCTTGCTGCTCACACAGCTATCGGAAAATAAAGAGCTGAAACATGTCTTCGATGATTTATTCGATGCAGACGGTTCTGAAATTTATTTAAAGCCGGCAAGCGATTATATTGTACCGGGTTCAAAAACAGATTTTTATACTATTATTGAATCAGCTGCGCAAAGAGGACACGTGGCAATTGGGTACAGAATAAAATCCGAGTCGTACAATGTTGAAAAAGCATACGGCGTGTATGTGAATCCGTTAAAATCCAACGAAGTAACTCTGAATGCTGAAGACAAAATAATTGTTATAGCCGAAGATTAAATTTTTTAGTTTTGCCCTATACCTACTAATAGGGCAAAACTTCTTTACTTATAAATCTAACTATATTATATTTGTAAAGTGAAGTCACCCCCTGACTTTACTACATAAAAACTTGTAACTTATTTTGCAGAAATCCGTCAAAAACCCGTCAAGATTAAGAAATAAAAGAGGCGGTATTGTTATTACAAGAACGGAAAATGAAAATCCGACTGTTTCCCGACTTTTTGCAAATTGTAAGATATGAAGACCTTTTTATAAAATGTGACAATTATGTTACAATTCGTAACTCGTAATTGAAATGAGAATCCGACTTTTTTCCGACTTTTTGCAATTAACAATTAGCAATTAGTAATGAACAGAAAATGCGACCATTTCCCGACTTTTTGTAATTGTAAAATATGAAGACCAGTTTATAAAATGTGATAATTATGTTACAATTCGTAATTGATAGAATCCGACTATTTCCCGACTTTATTACGAAATCCTGAACATAGTGATTTAATTCAAAATCTTAAATCTTATATCATAATTCTTAAATAAAAAACCCGACTTTTATCCGGCTTATTTTTAAAATTCGAAAATGAAATTTAGAACTTCGGGAAATAAAATTATAATTTAATATACGTTTAAGGGGCTTGCAACTTTTTTAGCTGTAATACGAATAAACTACTTATATACCACTCGCGCAGCCTCCTATTTACTCGCACAAAAATTAGAGGAAATTTTAAAATCCAATACTAAGAGTTTCTCGTTTTATTTATAAAATTAAATTTGTGTGATGAAAAAATTCCTAAAGATTATCTATATCTTATTGCTTGTAGCTGCAATAGGATTAGTATCTGGTTACGTCTATATGCAGAAAAAATTCCCTGCTGTAGGCGAAGCTCCCAATATAAAAATTGATATTACTGAGCAGCGTCTTGAGCGCGGTAAATATCTTTTCAGCTCAGTTGCAGGATGCGCAGACTGCCATTCGACAAGAGACTGGTCTAAATTAACAGGTCCGGTTATTCCCGGCACCGAAGGAAAAGGCGGAGAAAAATTCGATGAGACACTCGGTTTACCCGGAACCTTTACTTCTAAAAACATCACTCCTGCAGGAATCGGCGGATGGACTGACGGTGAAATTTACAGAGCAATTACATCCGGCGTAAGCAAAGACGGCGAGCCGCTTTTCCCAATAATGCCTTATCCGAATTTTGCTAAGATGGATAAAGAAGACATTTACTCAATCATTGCTTATCTTAGAACCTTGACTCCGATACAAAATGAAGTGCCGAAACATGAAGTGAAATTCCCTATGAGTATTATTATAAGAACAATTCCTGCACCTCCAAACCATCAGCCTATTCCTGAGAGAAGCAACACAGTTGCTTATGGAAAATATCTGGTAACTTCTGCAAGCTGCGGTGACTGCCATACTCAATCTGAAAAAGGTGTACCGATTCCCGGGAAAGAATTTGCCGGCGGAGTAGAGTTCAATGTCGGTCCCTGGGTAAATACTACTGCCAACCTTACTCCCGATATGGAAACTGGTATCGGCAAAATGACAAGAGATGACTTTATAAAAAGATTCAAAGCATGCACAACACCTGAGTATAAAAGCACAACATGGAAAGAAGGCGAGTTTAATTCAATAATGCCGTGGACTTTCCTTGGACAAATGAGTGAATCAGATCTCGGTTCAATATATGATTACTTAAGAACACTTCCTCCTGTATCAAACAAAGTAGAGAAGTTCAAGCTTCCAAGTAAGTTCTAACAATATTGTAATCACACATAAAACCTCTTCTTGCGTTGCCTGCCGGGAGAGGTTTTATTTTTTATTCCTCTTTTCCTCTTTTTTATACCCGTTTATTTGCTTTCTTCTTTTCACGCCCTGAAGTAATTTTAGTTATGGAGAATAACATAAAAATTGAACCGGCTTCACTGGATAGTCTTGATGAGCTTTCTGCTCTTTTTCAGAAATACAGAATCTTTTATAAAAAGGAGCCTGATACAGAAGGCGAGAAGCAGTTCCTTAAAGAAAGGATAACCAATAAAGAATCTGTAATTTATCTTGCCAAAAGCGGCGATAGTTATATAGGATTTGTTCAGCTCTTCCCAATGTTTTCTTCAACAAGAATAACACGCTTATGGCTATTGAACGATTTATATGTAGAGGAAGATTACAGGAAGTCTGGCGCGGCATCGATGCTAATTGAAAAATCAAAAGAGCTTACAAGAGAAACAAATTATGCGGGGCTGATGCTTCAGACTGCAAAGACAAATACAACTGCGCAAAGTGTTTACGATAAAAATGATTTCGTGCAGGACGATAATTTTTACTCCTATTATTGGTTTAATAAATAAAATTGAATATAATTAATACAATCAACAAAGTATAATGCTAAGGGGCAGCGGGCAGAATTTAATTTTTTAAATTTTAATGCTGAACCTATGACAGAAAAAAGCGAAATAATAGAACTTGAGGAAGAATATCTTCCCGAGTTCTTCAAGCTCTTTCACAACTATAGGGTATCTCTCGGACTTCACTCAGTTCCTGTAGCTGAAGAAAAATTTTTAACCAAAAGATTTCACGACGGCGACTTCACCGTTCTGCTTGCAAGTGTAATGTACAACAGCGGAATCATTGAGTACACTGAGTATGCCGGCTTTGCAATTCTTTATCCCTTTTTCTCTACAATTCAGTTAAAGAAAATCTGGCTATTGAATGATTTATTTGTCGAAAAAAAATTCAGGCATCAGGGAATCGGAACTTTGCTTTTGGAAAACAGCATTACTCTCTCGGAAAAAACTGATTCATGCGGGCTGGTTCTGGAGACACTGATAGAAAGCTTCGGGGCGAAAAAGCTGGTTGAGAAGAGAGGTTTAATAAGAGATAATTATACATACGGATATTACAGAGAACATAAAAAATAAAATATGGGCTACGTCGTTATTGCTCCTTACAGAGTAAAAAAAGAAAATCAGGCGGAATTTTTTGAAGTGCTTAAAGAAAAACGAAAATACTTCCTTGAGCACGGATATATGGCGGACCGAACTCCGCTGCTGCTGCAATCAAGGCAGGATGAAGAAATATTAATTGATATCTTCGAGTGGGCAAGCGATGAACACATCGATAAAGCGCATCAGGATGAAGGCGTGAGAAAGCTCTGGACAAGAATGGATGAGCTATGGGAGAAAGGCGGATTTAAGCTCAGCACGTTGAAAGAAGCAGATATGTCGTTCCCTAATTTTATTCCCGTTGATCTATAATTATAATGAGAAAATTTGCTCAGCTTAATAAATACGTTGTAAAATATTCTGCTGCCGCTGTTTGTATTTTATTGTTAATAATGTGGCTGCTGCCGGCAGGGTATAACTCATATTCTTCCGATAGTGTCACAACAAAATTCTGGGTACTTGCATCGCTTTCCTGTAATCCTTTTGGAGTTATAATTTCCCTATTTGTTATCCTCGCCATATTAATTTTTTCAACAAGAAAATTTATACGTGTTTACCAGTCAGTGATTATCTTTTTTCTGATTGGCGTAATGATTGTATCCACGGGAGTGTATCTTATTAATTTTATTAAGGCAAAGTATCCTGAAGCGCGTCCTTATCAGGAGTTTTTATCCTCACAAAAAGTATTACCTGAGCAGCTTGAAGAGTTTAAAAAATTAACCGATACTCAGAGAAGAATAATATTGGCAAATGATAGTTTGCTGAATAAAATGCCCGTAGGTGTTAATCCCATTGTCTATAAAATCTGGCTGCAGGAGCCGGCATTATCTTTTCCTTCCGCACATGCATTTAACTCCGCTTTCATAGGTACAGTTTATTCCTGCATATTATTTTTTACAATTACCAATAAAAAGCTCCGCTATTTTTATTTAGCTCCGTTAGTGTGGATGATATTTGTTTCGTTGTCGCGGGTAATGCTCGGCTTCCATTACAGAACGGATGTTGCATTTGGCGCAGTGATGGGATATTGTGTCGCATTAATTTTTATATATGCCGGCGCACTGAATAAAATAATTTTTTTGAACCGGGAACCCAAGAATATTTAATGAATATTTAATCTGACAGATGCTTCCTGATATATTTAAATCAAAATTACATTTCGAAAAAATTTATAACGAATATTTATTAAATCTTTCAAAGAAAAAAATTGATGTTAGTGATTTAGGGATTTTAATTCTTCTTTCAGCCCATGCAACGTTTAATCCTGAATTATACAGGAAAATCAATAAGCGTTTAGATTCGATTTATAAAAAACTTTCTTCTGAAATAAATGATATTCCGGATAAATTAAAGAACGATGATTATCATGTAGCGCTACAAATTCTGAAAATAGGATGGAGAAACGTTGAAAGAGTACATTTTAAAAAGTTGATTGAATTGTGGGATGTTCAGTACAATCAGCTGCGGACATTTAAACCTAGAAGAAATGCAGTTGAAAAAATTGAATCAGTTTTTAAAAAATATGATAAGAACTCGTTCAATTTTAATAAGCCGTTTTTAAAGAGAGAGTGCTTTAAAAAATGCAAATGCAACGGAATGTATGTATCGCTATTCTATAATAAATTTCCGTTTGTCCCTTATCATACATTGCTTGTTCCGGAGCAGAATAAAAATCATCCGCAGTTCCTTAAAAAAAGATTTCATTATTACGCATCGGATTTAATAAAAAACACGGGCGGATTTGCAATCGGCTACAATTCTATCGGAGCTTTTGCTTCAGTGAACCATCTTCACTTTCAGTTATTTATAGAGAAGGAAAAAATGCCGGTTTGCAATCCAATATGGAAGCATAACGGAGGCACTAAAAAATATCCTGCCGAGTGTTTTGTATTTGGAAGTAAAGCAGCTTCATGGGAATTTATATCTATGCTTCATGACCAAAACATTCCTTACAATATTTTATATACTAAAGAAAAAACTTATATTTTTCCCGTAAATTTCCAGAAAATTCACAAAAAAACGATATTTCCGCTTGGTTTTGCGTGGATTGAATTTTCGGGAAGCTTCATTAATGTTACTAAAAAAGATTACGATAAAATCACAGAAAAGCAGATTTTAAGAGAATTCAGGATGAATAAATTCAAAAAAAACGATAGAATAAGATTATGAATTTTATTAAAATCTAAAATGAAGTATGTTAAATAAAATTAGAAACGGAATAAGATAAATGTTCATAACGTTTGAGGGAATTGACCTTTGCGGAAAATCTACGCAGGCAAAATTATTATTAGAGTATCTTCAGTCACAAAAGAAAAAAGTCATATACGTCCGCGAGCCGGGCGGTACAAAAATTTCGGAAAAGATAAGGCACCTTTTACTTGATAAGGACCATATTGAAATGGAATACGTAACGGAGTTTCTATTATTCTCCGCTTCGCGATATCAGCTTACAAATGAAGTCATAAAGCCGCATCTTAAAAAAGGATATATTGTAATCTGCGACAGATATTATGATTCTTCGACTGCGTATCAGGGATTCGGCGGTAAGATAGATGTGAAAGATATAAATCAGGTAAATAAAATAGCAACTTCGGGTTTAACTCCCGACATAACTTTTCTGTTGCACATTACTCCGCAGGAAAGTTTTAAAAGAAAAAAACTCAGGAATAAAGGGGCTGACAGAATTGAAGAGAAAGCTCTTACTTATTACAAAAAAGTTGTAAAGGGATATATGGAAATTGCGAAGGCAAATAAAAAAAGATACAGAGTTATTGACGGGAAAAAAAATGTAAACGATATTCACTCATTTATTGTTAACAGTATTAACACTCATAAAAGAAACCTTTAACAACTAATAAAGTATAAGAATAAAGATTTTGCAAAAGACATTGAACAATTACATGAAAAAAATACTAAAGCTGAAATATTTCTCCCTTCTGTTCCTCGTTGGTTTCACTATGTTTCTCGGAACAACTATGGAAAGAAGCGACGATATCTATGACAAGATAAATAAGAACATGGACGTCTTCGGAAAAGTTTACAAAGAAGTTGCCCTCAACTATGTTGATGAAATTGATGCCGATAAATTTGTGAAGGCAGGCATTGAAGGCATGCTCGGAACGCTTGACCCGTACACAACTTACTACGATGAAAACAGCAAAGACCAGATTGACCTTATTACAGCCGGTAAATACGGAGGTATAGGAGTTACAATCGGAGTGCGTGACAGCACGTTTACAATTACCGATGTAATGAACGGCTATGAAGCCCAGAAGAAAGGATTGAGAATCGGTGATAAAATTATTGAGCTGGACGGAAAAGATCTACGAGGAGTAAAATATGAGAGCACAAGACTGATGGTCAGAGGTCCCGTTGGCACAAACTTAAATGTAAAGATTGACAGGGAAGGCGAGATTTTAAATTTTGATTTAACGCGTCAGGAAATAATTCTGAAAGTCGTTTCTTACTATGGAATTCTTGAGCCCAGCACTGAAGGCATCGGTTATATTCGGTTAGATAGATTTACAAACAATGCTCTCTCAGAAGTTGAAAATGCAATCAAGACTTTTAAGGCCGGAGGAAATTTTAAAGGGCTCGTTCTCGATTTAAGAAATAACGGCGGGGGACTTCTTGATGCAGCCATCGGTATTCTAAATAAGCTTGTTGACAAAAACAGTCTGTTATTAATTACAAAAGGAAAAGACGCAGCTTCCGAGAAAAAATATTTTTCATCTGAAGAGCCGCTTGTTCCTAAAAATGTTCCTGTAGTTGTTTTGACAAATGAAGGTACAGCTTCTGCCTCGGAAATAGTTGCAGGTGCAGTGCAGGATCTGGACAGAGGAGTTATAGTGGGAACAAAGTCATTCGGTAAGGGACTTGTACAGCAATTCCGCGATCTGACAAATGACAAACAGATGAAAATTACGACTTCAAAATATTTTACGCCTTCAGGAAGATGGATACAGCAGAAAGATTATTTCCAGGAAAATAAGTTTGGTGTATTTTTAGACAAAGATAAATATAATCAGAGTGAGTTTAAAACTCTTGGCGGAAGAACTGTTTATGCTAAGGGCGGTATCGCTCCCGATGTTGAAGTAAAAGTTGAAGGACTCAGTGAAGTATATTATGCTTTGCAGTCAAAAGATATGTTCTTTAAATATGCAAATGATTATTTGAGTAAAAATCCGGGTATAAAAACATTTAAGCCGACAGATGAAATATTTGCTGACTTCAAACAATTCATGCAAAACAAAAATTTTGAGTATGTTTCAAATGCAGATAAGAAGATTGATGAACTAAAGAAACTTACTGAAGGACAAAATTTCAATAAGAATATTTCAGATTATCTCAGCAAAATACAGAGTGAAGTCACAACTGAAGAAGCGACTGAAATTGAAAATGCTAAAGAAGAAATAAAGAAAGCTATAACAGAAGAGATTAACAAAAGAATTATAAACGAGAAGGAGCAGATTGCAGCAACATTTGAATTTGATAAACAACTTCAGGAAGCAGTTTCAATTATAAATAATCCTGCAAGATACAATCAGCTTTTAGGAAAGTTCTAAATTTTTATATTTAATAAATGAGAATAGGTATTATAGGCGGCGGTCAGCTTGCACGAATGATGATGGAATCTGCCTATAAGTACGGCTTTGAGTTTGTTGTGCTCTCCAATGAAAAAAATTCTTCTGCAGGAAAAATTACAAGTTCCGAAATTGTAGGGGATTGGAATGACTTGGAATGTTTGAAAAAATTTGCAGCCCAATGTGATGTGATTACACTTGAGAATGAATTCATAGATTATACTAAGCTTGAATATCTGGAATCGCTCGATAAAAAAGTTTATCCTTCCTCTGCTAATATTAAATTAATTCAGGACAAGTTTGTACAGAAGTCAACACTCAGTTCTTTAAATATAACCGTGGCAGATTTTATTGAAGTTGAAAGTAAAGTTGATATAAAGAATTTTGCCGCTGAATTTGGTTATCCCGTTATTATGAAGTCACGCACAATGGGGTACGACGGCAAAGGTAATTATAAAATTGATAATGAGAATGAAATAGATGAAGCGATGAATGTTCTTGGCAAGCGCGGGCAATTGATGTGTGAGAGGTTCATCCCTTTTGAAAAAGAGATTGCAGTTCAGGCAGTCAGAAATATCAAGGGAGATTTTAAAATTTATCCCGTTGTAGAAACGATTCAGGAAAATCATATCTGCAAAACTGTTCTTGCCTCAAAAAATTTGTTCTCAAATTTAAGAGAAAGAGTAACTACAATTACAAAGTCTATATTGAATGAATTGAATTATGTAGGAGTGATGGGAATTGAGATGTTTCTTTTAGGTGAAGATATAATTGTGAATGAGTTAGCGCCTCGCGTTCATAACTCGGGGCATTATTCAATTGAGGGATGTTATACTTCGCAATTTGAAAATCATATCCGTGCTGTCTCGGGACTTTTAATAGGGGACACTAACTTAAAAGAAGATTCATCCGTAATGATAAATATACTTGGAAGTTTTGACGGTAACTACCGTCTGGATTTTTTGAAAGATCTTGATTTGGAAAATAATACTTATATACACTTGTACGATAAAAATGAAAACAGAACGGGAAGAAAGATGGGACATATAACTCTGACAGGAGAAAATCTAAATGAACTTGAATCACAGGGTAATAAAATAAGAGAACAAATTAAAATATAATTATGGTTGAAGTGTACACAACTTATGATTCCATGGAAGCTAACTTAGTTAAGGCAAAGCTGACCGATGAAGAGATTGAATTCGCTGTAAAGGGAGATGCCGATCTTTCAATGACTATGGAATCTTTTAATACCGAACTTAGCAGAATGGCAATGAAGCAGCCGATAAAATTTTATGTCGCGGAAAAAGATGTAGAGTTTGCAAAGATTGCAATCAATACCGATAAATCAGACTTACTAAAAGATGATCTGGAATATTAATTTACATTATAAAGATTATAATGTGACCAATACAAATAAAAAATATTTAGCAGTAGGCGGAGTTATAATCACCGCGCTTCTTTTTTATTTTATACTGCAAAATTCTTCTTCTTTAACTCAGGCAACCGATAAAACTCCTGCCGTAATACCAAACACAACTAAAACTATTGCCGTTATGCAAAAAGATACTACTAAAGATTCTTCAAGAGATTATTTAAAGCTTCACTATGATGCAATTGTTGTAGATTCCCACAATGATTTTATCTGGCAGGTCTATGATAAGGGCGCAGATATAAAAGGAAGCTCATTTACGCAATCCGATCTGCCGCGCTTTAAAAGCGGAGGAGTTGATGTACAGTTTTTTGCCGTGTGGATTCCTATGAAAGAAGTAAAAAATTCTTTTAGTTTTGTTAAAAACCAGATAAAGAGTCTCAATCATATAGCTGAAAATAATTCAAACGATATTGAGTTTGCAAAGTCGTATGACGAAATAATGTCTGTTCTTGCGAAAAAGAAATTGTGCGGGCTTATAGGTGTTGAAGGCGGTACTGCAATAGGAAGTGATGTTGATAATGTAAATAAACTTTACGATATGGGAGTCCGTTATATCGGGCTGACCTGGAATAACTCAAATGTAATTGCTTCCTCTGCTAAAGACGAGACGGAGAAAGGAAAGAAGGGCGGTTTATCTGAATTCGGGAAAAAGGTTATTCAAAGAATGAACGAGCTTGGAATGATGATTGATGTTGCCCACCTGGGAGAAAATAGTTTCTGGGATGTTGCGGAGTTATCTACGCAGCCTATATTCAGCTCGCACTCAAATGCATATGCAATTAATCCTCACTTTAGAAATCTAACTGACGAACAGATAAAGGCTGTGGCTAAGTCAGGCGGAGTTGTGCAGGTAAATTTCTATGATGAGTTTTTAGATAAAGATGCGAAACGCAACAGAACAAAGAATGCATATCAGCTATATAAAAAAGAACTTGATGCTTTGAACGAAAAATATGGTGATGATCTGGAAAAGTATAATACTGAGCGTGATAATTTCTTAAAAGAAAAAAAGCTTTCCGGTGGAACTACAATTGATAAAGTTATAGAGCACATCGATTATATAAAAAATCTTGTCGGTGCCGATTACGTCGGTTTGGGTTCCGATTTCGACGGCGGAATATCTCCGCCCGCCGAGTTATACGACGCAAGCTGTTATCCAATGATAACTCAAAAGCTTGTGGAAAAAGGATATACCGATGAAGAAATAAAAAAAATTCTCGGCTTAAATATGCTGCGAGTTTTTAAACAAATCTGCAAGTAAACCATACCCACGTCCTCTTAAAAATTAAAGCTTCTTGAAGGCAGAAATTTTTACCTATTATTACTGAACAGTGTTCAGTAATTTTACACCGTTCACTAAAATACTATTTATGGGAATTACCGAAAGGAAAATCAAAGATAAAGAAAAGATCAAAGAGAAAATCCTTCAGGCTGCAATAAAGCTTTTTGTTAAAGACGGTTTTGATAACGTCTCAATGCGAAAGCTGTCGGAGAAAATCCAGTACAGTCCGGGAACAATTTATCTTCATTATAAAGATAAAGAGTCCATTCTTTTTGAACTTCACACAATTGCATTTCAGAAATTCTATGCGGCATTAAGTAATGCACTTGATGAACGTAACCCGATTAAGAGACTTGAGCAATTGGGACAAAATTATCTGGAGTTTGCGTGGCAAAATCCGGAGTACTATGATTTAATGTTTATTAATAACTGTGTCTCGGCATCTATTGCAAAAGAGGATGAATGGATTGGAATGGACTCATACGGTCTTCTTCATCAGACAATAAATGATTGCGCAGAGCACGGTTATATTTCAAAACATGATGTGGAAACTGCAACATTTTCAATGTGGGCATTTGTTCACGGTATTGCATCACTTGTAATAAAAAAACGTATTTCAGGCATTAAAGAAGAAGAGCTTAATCATCTTATTCAGGGCTCCTTAAAATTTCTAATTAACACTTTAAATATTAAAAACCACAAACACAAAAAGTAATTTTTATGAAGAAGTTATTACTGCTAATATTTTTATCTCTTTACGGAGTTACGTTCTCTCAAAGCAATACAGGAATTATAAACGGGAAACTGCTTGATAAGGAAACACAAAATCCTGTTGCAGGTGCATCTATACAGATAGTCGGCACATATCTAAGCACAGAAAGTAATGAAAACGGAGAATTTTCATTTTCGGGATTGAAACTTGAAACTTATCAGCTGAAAGTTTCTGCTTTGAACTACTCACCAATAATAAAATCTGATTTAGTAGTATATGCAAGTAAACCGCTCGATGTTGTGATTCAGTTAATACCTATGAACATTACATTGGAAACGATTAATGTTGATGCGAATTATTTTTCAAAAAGTTCAGATGTTAATATTTCCACAATGAATCTTGACTTCGAAGAAATCCGCAGAGCACCCGGTGCTACGGAAGATATTTCAAGAATGCTGCAGACTGCCCCCGGAGTTTCCATCGGTAATGACCAGAGAAACGATATTATTGTAAGAGGCGGCTCGCCAAGTGAAAATTTATTGCTGATAGACGGAGTTGAAATTCCCAATATCAATCACTTTAATACACAGGGTTCAACCAGCGGAGCGATAGGATTTATAAATGTTAAGTTCATACAGGAAGCAAATATTTTTACGGGAGGATTTCCGTCTCGATTCGGAGATAAATCATCTGGAGTTGTGGATATAAGATTCCGGGAGGGAAGCAGGAAAAAATTCTATAGCGATATTAATTTAAATGTCGGCGGATTCGGAGGAATATTTGAAGGACCGTTATTCAGTGAAAAGGGTTCTTACATTTTTTCTGTAAGAAGAAGTTACCTTGAGTTATTAAAAGGCGCTATTCAGCTTTCTGCTGTTCCTAATTTCTGGGATATAAATATGAAAGTGAATTATGATTTCTCCCCCACGGATAAACTTTCACTTATAGGTTTCGGAAGCATCGATAGAATTGATTTTGATGGAGATAAAACAGATGACTTAGATGACCCTTACGGAAAAGCATTCTCTCATCAGAACAATTACGTTGCAGGATTTAACTATACAAAAATATTCAAGAAAGGTTATCTTCAAACAACTCAGTCGAATTCAATTTCGGATTACGATATTGTCAGCTACGGACAAAGACAGGATACAGTACAGTTTAATGATAAGGCAACTGAGCGCGAACATACATTAAAGACTGAGTTGAACTACCAGGCAAATAAAATTTTTAATTTAAACTTTACAGCCGGAGGCAAACTCGCAAATGTAAAAAATAATGTTTTTGCAAGACAGGATACTACCTATGCAGGATATATAAGACCTGATTTGATTTTTGATAACACTGTTAACACTTACAAACTTTTCGGTACATTTAATCTGACTTCAAAATTTCTAAAAGATAATCTTATTGTAAACGCAGGCTTCAGAGTAGATTACTTTGATTACATTAATCTTAAAACTTATTTCTCACCGAGAGTCGGAGCATCTTATAAGTTAACTCCTCTCACTACAATCAACGCATCGTACGGAATATTTTATCAGGCGCCTGCTTATCTATGGCTTGCATCAAATCCTATCAATAAAAATTTGAATGACATCAGAAGCGAGCATTTCATTCTGGGCTTCGAACAACTTCTCTCACCTGATTTTAAATTTACGGTTGAAGCTTATGAAAAACGTTACAGAGATTATCCTGTAGCAACTGAGAATCCGACATTTATTTTAATTGACGGCGGTTCTGATTTCGGGCCTAATTTAGTGGGTCCCGCAGTCAGCGCAGGGAAAGGTTATGTACGGGGAATAGATTTCTCTCTTCACAAAAAATTAACAGGCAACGGATTTTACGGAATGCTGAATTACTCATATTCATATTCAAACTTCACTGCGCTCGTGGGCGGAGAAAAGCCCGGAGCTTATGACCCTACAAATCAGATTACTTTGATTGCGGGTTATCAGGTTGCAGATGAGTGGCTTGTTGGATTCAAAATAAAATATGCCGGCGGAAAACCTTACACTCCATTGGATATAGCGTTATCAACACAATTCAACCGCGGTATTTATGCAACGAATGATTTCAACAGCGCGCGCTATCCGGATTACATAAGAGTTGATTTAAGAATTGATAAAAAGGTAAACTTTAAAAAGGCAAGTCTTGTTGGTTATATAGAGTTTCAGAATTTGCTAAACAGAAAAAACGTGAACTCATATTTCTGGAATGAAACAAAAAACGCACAGGGAACAGTTTACAACTGGGCATTTTTACCTGTAGGCGGATTAAGCTTACAGTTCTAATATTAGTGTTCAAAAAGTTTTACTGAGCCGTAAAGTAATTTACAACTTTGCGGCTTAGTTTTTGTTTTAATTTAAGTTGTAAAGTTCCTATTGTAATTGTTTTTTTACTCATTCTTTCACAAATTGAAGCAGAACTAAACAAATAATTTACTTATGAAACACGAAGATAACAGCTATGCAGTAACAGTTTTTGAAAGCGGTCATGAAGGATTGATTGCGCTGGCAAAATCAATGCTTGATGAAGCAAACATTGAGTACAGTGTTAAAGGCGAAGGCGTTGAAAATCTTATGGGAGTCGGTGTTATGGGTACAGGTTTTAATCCTATCACAGGCGCTATTCAGATTCAGGTGCTTGAAGATAACGCTGCACAGGCACGCGAGCTTTTAAAAGATTTAAAAGAATCGGATGTCTGATTTTTTGTTTAACTCTTCTCTTCTTTTTTAACTTTAATTCTTTAAATAGCTTTTTTAATTTAAAGACCTCAACCCCATATCCTTAATTGAAAAAATTTAAGCAAATTATTGCATTAGGCGGCGGCGGATTTTCTATGGAACAGGATAATCCGCTTCTTGATAATTATATTCTTAACGCTACAGGCAAAACAACTCCGAAAATATGTTTCTTTGCAAACGCAGGCGGCGATGCACAGGATTACATTGATAAATTTTACAATGTCTATAATAAGTTAGACTGCATACCTACACACATTTCATTAAAAACAAAACCCGAAATAAATTTAGAGAAAGTTATTCTTGAACAGGATGCTTTATTCGTCGGGGGAGGAAGCACGCGCTTTCTTATGGCTCAATGGAAAAGCTACGGACTTGATAAAATTATGAAGAAGGCATATGATAAAGGCATCGTGCTTTCAGGTATGAGCGCAGGCGCAATTGTGTGGTTCAGCGACGGGATTTATAATCCCGAAGATACAAAACTGATGAAGCTTCCGTGTCTTGGATTAATTCAGGGAAGTTTTTGTCCTCACTATGATGAGCGCACTGAGCTGCGTTTTTCTTTCAGGGAGTTAATTACGGACGGCGGAATAAAAAACGGTTACGGAGTAGAAGATTATTGCGGTCTGCATTTTATAAATAATCAGTTGTACAATGTGATAAGCTCGCGCAAAAATGCTACAGCATATTCAGTAAGGAAAATTTCAAAAACTTATGTTGAGGAAGAGCTGCCTAAAGTTTACTTAGGCATCAATTATAAAAATCCTCCTGAAAATGAAAATTTAAAAGTTGTACAGGATTTTATTTACTATATAAATGAACACGATATTGATGAGATGATGACTTATTTATCAGATGACCATATTATGACGGATTCTTCCGATATAAAAATAAAAGGCACTAAATATCTTAAAGTCGCATGGCTGGATTTTTTCATTCACTTCCCTGATTACAATATTATTGTAGATGAAATAATCTGCGAAAAAGATCTGGTGGCGGTTTACGGAAAGGCGAAGGGAACTTACTGGAAAGAAGGCGAGCTCGAAGAAAAAAACAAATTTGAAGTCCCTGCATCATGGCGGGCAAAAATAAAAGACGGAAAAATATCGGAGTGGAAAGTATTCGCCGATATTCAGATTGTCCGTCAGATAATGGAGGCAAATAATTAATGGATATTCTTGTTGATATGGACGGCGTTATAGCCGATTTTGAAGGAGAGTTTTTAAAAAGGTGGAGAGCTAATCATCCGGAAAAGCCTTACGTTCCGCATGAGGAAAGAAAAGGATTCTGGCTGAGAGAGCAATACCCGATTGAATACAGGGAGTTTGTTGAAGAGATATATCTTTCACCCGGATTTTATCACGGACTTCCGGCTGTAGAAGGAAGCGTGGAGGGCTTAAACTATTTGCTGGCTCAGGGACACAATGTACGTTTATGCACTGCGCCTATGCTTCCAAAATATGAGAACTGTGTATTAGAAAAATATCACTGGGTTTTTGATCATCTCGGAAACGAATGGACAAGCAGAATAATAATGACTAAGGATAAAACTTTTGTAAGAGGAGATGTTCTGATTGACGATATGCCTGATGTAACGGGCGCGCTTACTCCTGTATGGGAGCACATAATTTTTTCACAGCCGTACAATAAAGATATTGACCATAAAAAAAGAATGACGTGGCAAAATTTTAAGGAGGTATTGCATGTTTAATGCACTTAAAGAAAAAAGAGATCTGGTAAAAGTAAACGTTGAGAACTGCGCAAACTTTGTTTCGTTCAATGATGTGCAGTCTTTTTTTCCTGCAGTTGCCTTTGCAAATGAAGCTCTGGAAAATAAATCAGGTTTGGGAAAAGATTATCTGGGCTGGATGACACTTCCCTCTGAAATTTCAGAAGATTTAATTGACCAGATTCAGTTTGCTGCTGAGAAGATGGCAGAGAAATCTGAAGTGATTGTAGTAATAGGTATAGGAGGCTCATACCTTGGCGCGCGAGCAGTTATAGATGCGCTCTCTGATAATTTTCATTACCTCAGAAAAAATCGTGTGACACCTGTAATGGTGTATGCCGGTAATAATATAGGAGAAGATTATCATTATGATTTATTGAAAGCGTTGGATAAATATGATTACTCTGTTATTGTAATTTCAAAATCAGGAACGACGACTGAACCTGCTATAGCATTCCGACTTTTAAAAAATCATCTTGAAAGCAAATACAGTGTGCCGGATGCAAGAAGCAGAATTATTGCAATCACAGATAAAAATAAAGGCGCATTAAGAAAAGTTGCAACGAATGAAGGATATAAAACGTTTGTGATTCCCGATGATGTGGGCGGAAGGTATTCTGTTCTTACCCCTGTAGGATTAATGCCTATTGCAGCGGCAGGAATAAACATAAGAGAAATTATAAAAGGCGCAATTGAAATGGAAAATTTTCTGAGCGCACAAAAAGATTTGTTTGCAAATCCCGCTAATCTATATGCAGCAACAAGAAATGCTTTGTACAGGAAAGGACAGTTCATTGAAATCCTTGCAACGTATACTCCAAGTATGCAGTATTTTATTGAGTGGTGGAAACAGTTATTTGGTGAAAGTGAAGGCAAGGAGCATAAAGGAATTTATCCTGCCGGAGTAACACTTACAACTGATTTACATTCTATGGGTCAGCTTATTCAGGAAGGCGCCAGAAATATTTTTGAAACAGTTATTAAGGTGGGGACATCAAACTCAACTTTGTTAATTCCCGAGTCACCTGATAATGCCGATGAACTGAATTATTTAGCAGGTAAAAAGATGAGCTATGTAAATGAAAAAGCTATGGAAGGAACATTGATGGCTCACGTTGACGGAGGCGTACCGAATATTGTAGTTTCTATTCCTGAACTAAACCCAAGATATCTGGGACAATTGATTTACTTCTTTGAAAAAGCATGCGCAGTGAGCGGATATCTGCTTGGAGTAAATCCTTTCAATCAGCCCGGTGTTGAAGCGTATAAAAAAAATATGTTCAAGTTATTGGGTAAGAAATAATTTTGCTTTCTTATACACCGTCCCAAACGGGGGTTTGGGACGGAGTGCAGAGTTCTCGTTCCGATGCTCCTGCGTCGGAACGCAAATTTACAAATTACACATCAAATTTTATGAAAAAACTTACCCTTCTTCTTTTTTCATTTTTTATAATTACTAACGTATCTCTTTCACAAAGTTTTTCCCCCGAAGAAAAAGAAATTTTATTACTTCAGGATTCCAGAACACTTGGCGAAAACGATAAGCTGCTTTCATATTTAAATTCCGATAATAAAGATATAGTAAGCCGCGCATTGTTTGCACTGGCAAATATACAGAACTCTTCTACTGCTGATGAAATCGGAACAGTAATGCTTTCCAATCCTAATGAATACATAAGATATATGGCTGCATATGCTATAGGACAGATTTCATGCGAGCCGTCCCAGATCTATTTAAGGACTGCGTTGAAATCCGAAAAAAATATGTATGTAAGAGAGCAGCTGATGGAAGCTATAGGGAAAGTAGGAGCAGCGGAAGATTTAGAACTCGTTCCTTCCGATGTAAGTAATATAGATTACGATAAATTTTACTCAGCTCTTTCCATATTAAGATTTGGGTTAAGAAAAATAAAAAATGAACGTTCGTTTCAGATACTTGCTGACATACTGAATTCAAATCCCGACGCTAATACAACAATGCTTAGTCTTTATACCCTATGGAGAACAGGCGATGATAAATTGTTAAAGCCGCATACAGATTTACTAAAAAAATATCTGAAGGACACTAACGGCTTGAACAGAAGTTATGCAATAGCTGCGCTTGGAAAGCTAAAGGATACAAAAATTCTCTTTGATATTTTAGCTAATTTGAGAAATGAACCAGATTGGAGAGCAAAGGTGAACTCATTTAACATTATTAATAATTTTACCTATGAACAGTTGAAAGATAATCAGGATAAATTGAACGAAGCTTTGGCAGCAGTGGACAATAGAGGAATAGCGAATGACAGCAACGTGGTATCTGAGTTATTTGCATATCTAAGTTCAATAAACAGATTGTATTCAAATCAAAATCTTACTATAAAAGATAACAAAGGTTTGTATGATCGTTTAGAAGATATATCACATACAAGCATTCAACAAATAATTGGAGGTAAAATAAAAGATGTTGATGTCACCTTTTTAAGAGGTGAAGCAATTAAGACTCTCGGTAATATTTTCAAAGATGAAATGAAAAACGAGCTGATTGAAAGATTTCAAAAAACAGAAGACTTTGATTTAAAAGCAGATATTATAAGGGCATTCAGCAGTTTTAATGACGGGAAAATTTTCAGAGATGTACGTGCATTGCTGGTGATACAGGTCCAGATATACGGTGAGACACATACAATTGATAAAGAAAAATATATAGGAGCGGAAGACCTTGCAAAAATTTACAGGGCATATACTGAATTAATAAATGCCTGTCTGCCGAAGGTTGACCTTGAAGATAAAAATACAATAAGGTTAATGTGTTATGATTTCTTTACATCAAAAGATGTTACAATGATTGCAAACAGTATGGAAACTCTCAAAGATTCATCGTTGCAGTTAGCTCCATGGAAGTCAGAGACTGAACAGGTTTTGCAGTTTGAATTCCCTAGTTTAAAACTGCCTCAGGATTTTGACCTTGTAAATTTATACACAGATTTCATAGGAGAAATGAAGATAAACGGACTTAATGCAAATCTTGAAGCTAACCTTTCAAGCGAACAGTATGAAATTACAAAACGCTCAGCCGATGCTCTGAAAAAAATTACAGGGAATGATTACTCGGACAGAATTAAAAATAAAATCTACAATAAGGATTTCGATTGGGAATATCTTAAGAAAATTTTTGATAATAAATACGTTTCAGTAAAGACAAATAAAGGTTTAATAAAAATTGAATTATTCCCCGAAGTTACTCCGTTCACTGTTTATAATTTTGTAAAGCTTTCTGAAAAAGGATACTATAACGGAACAATTTTTCACAGAGTCGTTCCTAATTTTGTTATACAGGGCGGAGACCCTACTGCTACAGGCAACGGCGGACCGGGGTATTCAATCCGCAGTGAGTTCTCTCAGCTTAATTACTTTACGGGAGCGGTCGGTATGGCTTCAAGCGGAAAAGATACTGAAGGTTCGCAGTGGTTCATTACACACTCGCCACAGCTTCATTTGGATTCACGTTATACTTTATTCGGAATTGTTGTTGACGGGCAGGATGTAGTTGATAAAACTCAGATAGGTGATAAGATTGAATCAATAACTTTTTCAAATACAAAATAATTTTTGTTGGGGCGCTCGCGGATTCCGCAAAGCGGAATCTTGATAAAATTAAATAAGAATGTATTCTTATTTAATTTTATCAACCGAACCTCCGGTTCGGCGCGAGCGCCCCTGATGCAATTAGTAATTAATGCTATTTCTTATTGCTTCAGTCCCGTAAACTTTCACTCCTTCTTTTGGCGGATTTTTTACTGAGTATAAAATTGTATTCAGCATCTCTTCTAATTTTACAAGTCCCAGATTTATTGCCTGCTTGCGGGTAGCAGGTATCAATTCTAAAATTTTGTAAATCGGTTTTAATACAATCGGCCAGTAATGACCCGGTCCTATTATATACCACGGTCTGATTACAGATGAAGTTATTCCGCTTTCGTTCAATAACGCTTCACCCTGTTTTCTTACTTCAATATACTCCTTCATCATAGGCGCCGGCTGCGCAACACTTAGATATATAAAGTGTTTCACGTTTGATTTCTTCGCAGCTTTTACAGACGCCTTAACGGAAGCCAAATCAATAGTTTTAAATTGTTCTTTTTTAGCGGGGGAGGGATGTGAAACTCCTACCAGCTGAATGAACGTATCACAGCCGTTTACATATTCCATAAAAGTAACTTCATCTAAGGCATTGCCATCAACAGCTTTGCATCCGGGAGGAAGCTTTCCTATTGATTCCTTCCGGGTAAGTGCAGTTACTTCAAATCCGTTCTTAATTAGTATAGGAATCATCCTGCTTCCTATATATCCTGTCCCGCCGGTTATAAAGATATTTTTATTCATTTAATCAAAGATAAAAATATTGATTGTATTACTTTCACTCAATTACTAAGTTATACAAAACTTAAATTAATTATGAAACATTTTTTTATTCTCTTTACTGCTGTATTTTTATGCGTTTCAGGTATATACGCACAAAATTCTTCAGTGGATTTGTTCACGGCTAATGCTCAGGACAGGAAATTACAGGAAAAATTTTCTTCTGATGTTAAAGATCCCGTTTTTTTAAAAATTAACAAAGCTGAACTCTCAAAACTGTTCACTGAAAGAAATAATACTCTCGAAATCAACATTCCCGTTGCACTAAGAAACGTCAGTTCCAATGTTGCGCTTCAGTTGAAAAAATTTGAAGCCGTATCTCCTCAGACAAGAATCGTTAAAAAAACTGCGGTAGGTGAAGAGGATATGCCTTTGCAAAATTGCATTCTTTCCTATACCGGAAAAGTAAAAGGTATGGATAACTCATTTGTAACAATTACTTTCAGCGATGATAAAGTTGTTGGTATTCTAATGTCAGATAAGGATACTTATACAATCGGTACCACGGATGAAAACGATAAGAGCAATGTGAATTATATTTTATTTCAGGAGAGCTTGAGAAAAGTTCACAGGGAATTCAAATGCGGAAGTGAAACAATGCAGACTCCCGACCATATTAAAAAACTAATGAGCCAGTATAAGCCCAAAACTGACAACGCTAGTGCAACGTTCCTTAAAGCACAGATAGCTGTTGATGTGGATTTTGCAACCTACAATTCGTTCGGCGGAAATATGACTAATGCTACAGCATGGGCATTAGCACAAATGACCGCTGTCTCTGCAGTCTATGTAAAAGAGATAAATTGCCAGCTCGAGATTTCTTATGTAAGAGTATGGACAACTCAAGACCCGTATACTTCTACCAGCGGTCAGGTTATGTTAAACCAGTTCGGCAACGAATGGAATGCCACGCAGCAAGGTGTACCACGAACGATTGCTCATCTGTTATCAAGAAGAAATAATGTTGATGTCGCAGGGATAGCATGGCTTGGTGTTCTGTGTTCGCCAAATTTAGGCTATGGACTTTCTGCAACCTTGACCGGTTCGACTCCGAATCTTCCGAATTACACGTATGATGTTGAAACTACTGCGCATGAAATCGGTCATAACTTCGGCTCGCAGCATACTCACAGCTGCAGCTGGGTTGGCGGACCGATTGACACATGTGTAGAAGTTGAAGGCGGATGCTACAATGGTCCTTTACACCCTACTGTCGGCACTATAATGAGTTACTGCGATATATCAGGCGGCGGTTCAGTTATAATGACGTTCGGACCTCAGCCCGGAGCTGTTATCCGCAACGGAGCGGAATCTGCCGGATGCATCACTGCCAATAACAGAGCTATACTTCTTGCTCTGCCTAAAGGCGGTGAAACCTTCCGCACCGGTAATACTGCTGCAGTGTGGTGGGGGGCAAATTCTTCAGGCAATATCAATATAGAGTATTCCTCAGATAACGGAACAAGCTGGAACGTAATTCAAAACAATGTCCCTGCGCAGCAGAGAACTATTAACTGGGTTGTGCCTTACATTGCTTCAACGTCACAGGCGAAGGTCAGAATTTACAATCCTGCAAATCCATCTGAAGCTGATACATCAGATGCAACGTTCAGAATTATATTAAGCCTGAATTACTTCAATGCTTATTCACCTGCGCAGTTGACTGTACTTGGTGTAAATCCTAACGCAGTAAATTCCTATCAGACATTTACATGGGGCAGCGCGGGTACAAACTCTACCATCAGATATAACTGGAAAATAAAAAGACCGGGCGGACAGGATAAATTATTCCAAAGTAATAACAGCGGAATCGATTCAAGCATTACGTTAAGATATAGCTTTCTGGATTCCATTCGAGCATCATTCAATGCTGGGGATTCCATACTTACAATCTGGTCAGCCACTGCATACAACGGAGTTGATAGCGCAACATCAAACTCGCTTATAGTTATTTTGAAAAGAACTACGGTTGGTATTACTCAGATTTCTTCCATTGTTCCCACAGAGTATAATTTGTTCAATAATTATCCTAATCCGTTCAACCCTGTTACAAATATAAAATTCGATATTCCTAAATCTTCTTTTGTGAAATTGTTTATATATGATTCAAAGGGAGCAGTGGTCAGCGAGCTTGTTAATACAAATCTGCAGGCGGGAAGTTACGGATATAGTTTTGAAGCTTCAAAACTTTCAAGCGGAGTTTATTTTTATCGCGTTGAAGCGGGAAGCTTTACCGATACAAAGCGAATGATATTGCTTAAATAGATTTTATATAAAATACTTTAACCACAGAGGGCACAGAGATGTATCGCAAAGAACACAGAGCACAAATACTACATTTTAAAAGATACATAAAATTTTTTATCTGTGTTCTCTGTGAAAATAATCTGTGAACTCTGTGGTTAAATAAAAAATTTGTATTAAATATAAAAAGCCCGGCGGAGATAATTCTACCGGGCTTTCTTGTTAAATGAAGCCCCGCCATCAGGCTTCTGCTCTAAAATATTTCGAGAAATTATTCTTCTCTTTAAAATAACCTGACGACGGGAATTTGTACTGAACGTTAATGTTTTACCCCTAAAACAATGTTATGTTCAGATCTGAAAAATTCCCCTAATCACCTGGGTTCCGAATGTAATCACCTGATACAACAAGGCGATTGAGAATACTACCAGAATCGCAGGGATTACAAATTTTTTTGAAATGTTGTCAACCATAGGATTGGGTTTTTAATTGTTAATTAATGACTTCACCCCCCCTTTATACACATCCTGTGCCAAAAAATATGGCGTGTTTCAGGCTATATTCAGCCCCTCAAAATCCCAAAAGATAGTGCAAAATATCGCTAAATAGTAAAGGAACTATCTAAACGAAGATTTAATAATTTTTTTCAAAAAATTTAACACAGATTTGAAATTACAGTTGTTATTTAAATTATTTTATTGTAGTTTTCTCTGCACCCCCTGATTTCAATTCACGCAATACTATAATCTTTGTTACTGGATCTACCCGAAAGGAGGAATCGGAGTATGAAATTACTTACATCGGTAGTTTATTCTTCGTATTTATAAAGTTTTAGATTTGAGAAAGTAAGTTTTTTAATGGAGTGGCAACAACATTATAAAACTTAAAATTTAAAATTTTATGAAAAAGAAAATATTTTTCCTCTTATTCTTTTTTCTCATTTCCTTTCTAAATACTGAAGCACAATTTGATAGAAACAAGTTCTATCTAGGACTTCAGGGAGGCAATTATAATTCATCTTTTTATAGTAATTACAATCTTCTTTACATAAATTCAACTGTAGATTTTGGGTTTGAAGGAGACTTTTATTCGCCAAGTCCTACTAGAATTTATGGAGGATTTTTCGATCCATTAAGTAGCTATTCTTCTTACTTAAATGGTGCTATAAATGATTTTTATAATACAATTGATATTTCAAATCCCCATAGACCTATTTCATATTACCGTTCTGCGAAGATAATAAGACCTGCTTTCGGACAAAGAAGTACTTATGAGGCGGAACAAATGCCGGATACAAATTTTTGTCCGGGATATTTTTTCTCATTTCACCAGATTGGTGACTCTTTCAATTCTGGTGGTATAAAAGGCAGATTTTGTTCAGTAAGTCTTCACTCACATCTATTATCTTCCACTAAAAAATATATGGTTAGCTCTCTATATGAAAATAATGAGCAAACAGATAACAGAAATCTTGAAGACTATGGCCGAGCTAATTATTCTGACATAAAATTTTATGGTCAGGGAACGGATACAAATCCTCAGTATAAATGGTTTATCAAGCCACGAATGAGAATAGACACTTCAATTGCACATAACCTGCTTTGGGAAGATAGTACTGTTGTTACTATTGAAATTTATAGCTTTGACAGCAGCTTGGTAAAAGAAGTTCCTATTAAAGTAAGAAGTTTCAAATCTGATAGCTTGGGATTTCTCTTCAAGTCAACTTATGGGGGTGAATTTATTGAAATGTATAAATTAACTAATGACACTTTGACTGTTACAGGTAAACGGTTAGCGCAGGGAGCAAATGACAACAAATGGAATTCCAGAGTAGATTACAGAGTAAGGTGGAATGGTAAAGTTGATGTCTGGCTTGATTATGTGAGAGTTGATGACGAATGGGCTCATTATTTATTTACCGGAAGCGAGATTTCGGATTCACTTGATACAAACAATAGATGGAAATTTCATAAAAGGTTAAAAGAAGAGATAAATTCTTTAAGTTCGGCAAATGGTTTAGCCCCTTTTTATTTCGATGAGTTTTATTATAACAATGTTGATTGTATCGCCAAGGTTGATAGCATAATCAGAGAAATTAATCCAAATTCTGGTTTAATTATAATGGCAAATATTTGGAGCGGTGTGGGTTACTATAAACATTTTTTCCCATATCCAGATAATTATTTTAATTTCTTAAAATCAAAAGGATTGTTAAAAGATGGTTTTATGACCGATAATTATCCAATTTATTGGGATACAGAATTTCGATATCCAAGCAATCTCTCTTTAAAACCATTAGATGGTTCAATTTCAACTCATTATCACATAGCAGCAGATGGTGATTCATATAATGTCAGTTTGAATTATCATCTTAACGGAGGCTATTATAATGACATGAAAGCTGCAAGTGACATTATTAAGAACTCAAATTCTAATTCATTTTGGGTCTCTGCTATCCAAACTCATTGTGTAGAAACTAATGTAGATGTTTCTGGTAATGTTCTTGGTGAAGCAAGAAGAGAGCCAACGAATGAAGAAATAAAAGTTCAGGCATATCTTTCACTTGCGTACGGGGCAAAACAAATTCAATATTTTAATTATGAATCATGGGGCATCGCTTCTAATAGGCACGATTGGGGGCTTTCTGATACTCCTGCTACCAACAGGAGAACTTCAAATTACTATTATCAGGATAAATTTGACAGTGTTGCAAAGTACAGTGAAAAGATATTAAAAATAGGAAGATACATGTATGATTCATTAAATTTGAAATTTGCAGAAACCCGTTCATTTAAAAATAACGGTTTAGGGGGCACTTATATCGATAGTATAAGATCAATCAAAAACTCTACTGAAGATGATGCCGGCAAAAAATACTGGCACTTTGGTTTCTTTACTCCCAATAATACTATAGAACCGAATAGTTACTCAAAATATTTCCTCGCAGTAAATATGGCATGTATGCCTGATACGTTAGGGCAGGGTGATATAAAAGAGCTTAAATTAAAATTCAATTCTTCAGATCTGACAACTTTTAATAATTGGAAGTTATTGGACCCGATTAGTCATCAGGAGTTCGGAACATTTAATAAAAGCACCAATGCATATATTAGCGCAGGTATGTTTCTGCCGGGTGAAGGAAAATTGCTTAAACTTGTCCCTGTAATGCAGGACGGCGGAACATTTGTAACAAATGAGTTCCTAAGCAATATATCCTTCAACTGTAACGGAACAGTAAATGCAAACAGTCATAATCTGGTACTTAATGAAGGTGTTAATATAAGTTTTGCCGATAGTGTGCAGATAATAATGCCCGGCGGTAAGTTTGCAAGCGGAGTCTCAGGCAGAACCCGTTACTCAAATCTAACGGCACAGAGCGGCAAGAGATGGCTCGGACTGAAGTTTGATGGAACGAGTGTAAATATGAACCTGACACGTATCTCAGGAGTAAGAAAAAAGAACAGTGATAACCATGAGTATACATTGTATATAATAAATCCGGATACATTGAATATTACTTACTCCAGAATAACCCCTATTGCATCTGAGGACAGCAGTGCCAGCGGAGTGCTT
>JAFDZP010000003.1:0-104646 GCA_018266835.1 Bacteroidota bacterium
ACTTGTAACAGGCGTAGGAACACAGTTAACACTTACACCTGATAAATATGAGCTTGCACAGAATTATCCGAATCCGTTCAACCCGACAACAAAGATCAACTTCTCACTTCCAAAGCAGGGCTTTGTAAGCTTGAATATATTTGATGTAACGGGCAGAGAAGTTGCTAAGCTTGTTAATGAAGTTACAGAAGCAGGATATCATTCAGTTGATTTCAATGCATCAAACTTTGCAAGTGGTGTTTACTTCTACAGAATTGAAGCAGGAGAATTTACCGATACAAGAAGAATGATGCTTATTAAGTAAATCTCATAAATTTAGTATTATTTTTAGAGTACAGCCCGTTCGGATTATGAATCCGGACGGGCTTTTTGTTTTCACACTGAGTCTTTAAAATACTTCAAAACTTACTTAAATGAGGGGTTTTTTTAGGTTAAATTCTTTATATTTGCATGTATTCTTGTCTTAGCAGGCAGAATCTAAGTTTATAGGAAACTCACCCCCATGGACTGAAATCAACTGAAGATTTTTTTACCACCGAAATTACTGTTTAAAATTTATGATGAATTTACAGCCTGTAACTTTAAAAGGCGAAAGAGTAACACTTATTCCCCTCAGTATTGAACATTTAGACGGACTATATGATGCAATCATTCACGAAGATGTATGGGCATACAGATTAGAAAAAATTACTACTGAAGACGGACTTCGAAAGTTTATGCAAGTAGCTCTTGACGGAGAAAAAGAGAAAGAAATTTATGCATTCACAATTATTGATAACGAAACAGGTAAGATAATTGGAACAACCAGGTTTGCAGATATCTCGCCGGAAAATCATTTTCTGGAAATCGGCTGGACTTCTATTTCTCCCGAAGTAATGCGTTCAAAAGTAAATACTGAATGCAAATATCTGCTTCTTAAGCATTGCTTCGAAACACTTAAAACCGTAAGAGTTTGTTTTAAGACTTTATCAATTAATAAGCGCTCTCAAAATGCTATTCTTAGAATCGGAGCAAAGCATGAGGGAACTTTAAGATGGATAGGAAAAACTTCTGACGGTGAATTTGTAGATGTAGTCTATTTCAGTATAATACAACCGGAATGGGAAAGCGTAAAATCCCATCTGGAAAATTTACTTATAAAAAAATATTAACCCGAAAATTTAAACCACATAAGAAATGAAAACCGAACAATCAAAATGGACACCGGAAGGCGGCTGGGAACACTTAACGAATACTAAAATTAATGAAGGTGCTCAGTTATTATTATTATTTGGAAAAGGACAGCATCTAAAAGATGCATCATTAATAAACGATATTAAAAAAAGATACCCTCTGGCAAAAATTATTGGGTGCTCAACATCAGGTGAAATAGTAGGAACAAACGTAATAGATAACTCTATCATTGCTACTGCCGTTCAGTTCAAGTCTTCACATCTGGCAGAACATAGTTTGAAAATAGGTTCCACAGATGAAAGTTTTGATATAGGAAGAAAGTTAGTTGAAGGATTTAATCAGGGCGGTTTAAAACATATTTTTGTACTTTCAGATGGTTTGAATATTAACGGCTCAGAGTTAGTTGCAGGTATGCGTTCTGTTCTTCCTGAAGGCGTACAGGTCACAGGCGGATTAGCAGGTGACGGTGCAGACTTTAAAGAAACAGTTGTAATAAATAGCCATGGTACGGCAGAATCCAAAGTCATTAATGCAATTGCTTTATATGGTGAAGACCTTACAATTGGTTATGGTTCGTTTGGCGGATGGGATAGTTTTGGTATAGACCGTTTAGTTACAAAATCCAAAGCAAATGTACTTTATGAACTGGATAACTCCCCTGCTTTAGAATTATATAAATCATTCCTGGGTGACCAGGCTGAAGCACTTCCCGCATCAGGATTGTTATTCCCTTTAAGTATGAGAATGGAAACTGATTCGCAGCCGGTAGTAAGAACAATTTTAGCAGTCAATGAAGATGACCAAAGTCTAACATTTGCAGGTGATATTCCGGAAGGTTCGTATGTAAGATTAATGAAAGCCAATGTTGACAGATTAATCGATGGCGCAGTAACAGCTGCACATACAAGTCTGGAACCTTCAAAATCACATCCTGACCTTGCAATATTAATCAGCTGCGTTGGCAGAAAACTTGTATTAAAGCAGCTTGTTGAAGAAGAAGTTGAAGGTGTCAGAAATGTTGTCGGGAATGATACAGCCATTACGGGATTTTATTCTTACGGAGAAATTTCACCTTTCTCTAAAGATGCAAAATGCGAGCTTCATAATCAGACAATGACCATTACAACAATCAGCGAAAAATAAATAAGGACAATCGTAATTCTTAATGGATAAAAAACGACACAGGTTATTAGAAAGACAGATAAAAAAAGTTTTTTCTGAAGAGGATTTAGAGCATAAGAAACTAAATGATTTTATAGAATCTGTTAATGATGCATATCTCGGATTTGAAGATGACCATAAACAATCTGAAAGAACCTTAGAGCTCAGCCTTAACGAATTATTTAAGGCCAATAAACAGCTTAATGATTCTAAACTACTGCTGGAAAATACTGTTCAGGAAAGAACGCAGGAATTAGTAAAGGCATTAGAGAGAATCAAGGAAAGTGAGCACAGGTTTAGAAATCTTGTACAGAATTCTTCTGATATAATTACAATTCTCGATAAAGAAGGTATCATTAAATATGAAAGTCCTTCATTCTTCAGAATATTCGGATATAGTGAAAAGGAAATTTTGGGTAAAAGCGCTTTTCAATATATTCATCCTGACGACTTAGGAAAAGTTCAGGAACAATTTGTAAAACTTATTCAGAACCCTGAAGAGATTGTGTCTGTTGAGTTCAGATATAAAACTACAGAAGGCAATTATAAGACTCTTGAAGCTATTGGCAATAATCTTCTTGATAATGATAGTATTGCCGGAATTGTTGTCAACTCCAGGGACATAGAGGACAGAAAAAAAGCTGAGGCGGAAATTATTGAGAAGAGTCAGATTCTGAATGGAATACTTTCAAGTCTTCCTGTATTAATCTACAAAATAAATAAGGAAGGAAAATTTACTGAAGTAGCAGGTGCATCAAAATCTTTAGGATTAGATGACGCCAGCTTACTTGGAGTAGATGTTAAAGAACAGTTCCCCGGCATTCACGAGAATATTCCCAAGGCATTATCCGGAGAATATTTTTCGTTCGTACTTACAAGTTCAATGCGCGGAAGCACAAAATATTTTGAGAACTTTTTATTCGAAGATAAAAACTCAAAAGGTAATTTAATTGGTTTTGCTTTAGATATCACCGAGAATAAAAAAGCAGAGAAGAAGTTAAAAGAATACTCAAATGATTTAGAAAAAATCAATAAAGAACTGGACCAGTTCGCATATGTAGTATCCCATGATTTAAAAGCTCCGCTACGTGCTATTAATAATTTATCACAATGGATTGAAGAGGATTTAGAGGGAGTGCTAGAAGGAGAAACTGCTCAGAATTTTGAACTGCTTCGAGGAAGAGTGAACAGAATGGAAGCTCTTATAAACGGAATACTTGAATACTCCAGAGCAGGAAGAATGAAGTTTAATTCTCAATCCGTTGCTTTGAATTCTTTTATTGAAGAGATTGTTCAGAACTTAGCACCTGCTGATAATGTTAAAATTACGATTCAACCCGGTATGCCTTCCATCTCAACAGAGAAAGTTGCACTTGAACAAGTTTTCTCTAATCTGATCAGTAATGCTATAAAATATAATAATTCACCCGAGCCTGCTGTAAATATAACATATGAAGAACTGGATAAGCATTATAAATTTTGTGTGGAAGATAACGGCGAAGGAATTGCTCCCGAGTTTCATGATAAAATATTTGTAATATTTCAGACTTTACAATCACGCGATAAAATAGAAAGTACAGGTGTTGGACTTGCTATAGTGAAGAAAATAGTCGAAGATAAGAACGGAACTGTATGGGTAGATTCGGATAAAGGGAAAGGAACGAGATTTTATTTCACCTGGCATAAATAACAAATACCAAATAAAAAATTTAATTAAACTAATAATAAAATGCCTGAATCAATCATTAACATTTTCTTAGTAGAAGATGATGAAGTTGATATCATGAATGTGAAAAGAGCATTCAAAAAAAACAATATAACAAATCCTTTATACGTTGCAGGAAACGGAATAGAAGCGTTAAATATGCTGCGCGGAGAACATGGAGTAGAGAAAATTCCGAGACCAAGAATTATACTCCTTGATTTGAACATGCCTAAAATGGGCGGCATTGAATTTCTTAAGGAAATAAGACAGGATGATGAATTAAAAAACATCAGTGTATTTGTAATGACAACTTCAAACGAAGATAATGATAAAGTGGATGCTTACAGCCTGAACGTTGCAGGATACATATTGAAACCATTATCTATGGAAAGCTTTGTTGCTGCAGTTTCTACGCTGAAGAATTATTGGATGCTATGTGAGTATCCAAATTAATATTTATAAAACCCTATGAACCAGTTCAAACCATTAAATATTTTATTAATAGAGGACGATAAGGCTGATGCAACTGTATTCCGGCGGGCTATGAAAAAAACCTACCTCGATTTCAACATTGAGGTATGCACCGAGGGCGATAAGGTTGTTCCATTGCTCAAGACGCAGTCTTTTGATTTTATCTTTCTCGATTATCAGTTACCCGGGGCGGACGGGCTATCAATCCTTCAGCAAATCAAGCTGGAGTTTATGAATATACCTGTTGTAGTTATAACATCACAGGGAGATGAAAAAATAGCTGTTGATATGATGAAGAACGGAGCTTTTGATTACTTCCCAAAATCCTACATCACTTCCGAAAGGCTGATGCAGGTGCTGCATACAGGCTTAAAACTGCAATCAATAGAGGAAGAAAAAAACCAGGCAACAATCTCCCTTAAGGAAAATGAACGTCTGCTTGACTTGGTTTACAACTCGACCAATGTCGGCATGTCTTTGGTCGATGAGAATGGTATAATCCTTCGTGTTAATAATGCTTATTGCCATCTTTTCGGTTATAAAAAAGATGATATAGTAGGAAATGATTTTACGAATTACATTGCAGAAGAGAACAAAGAATCAGCAGTTAATAAGTTCAGAGACTTCATGGCAAAGGGGAATGAAAATACCTACGAACATGTAATTATGAACGATGAAAACGAACCTGTTAATCTTTTTGTTACAGAAAAGATTTTCACTGATGAGCATGGCAATAAGTTTATGATTGCAACGTTCACCGATATTACTTTAAAGAAACAGGACGAAGAACATAAGAGACTTATTGAATCTGTTATACTCAATTCCAACGAAGCAATCTCTCTGATGAAAGTTGTAAATAACGAAACTCAGGAATTGCAGACAATATTTATTAATGATGCATTTACAAAGCTTACAGGATACGAATCATTTGAAATATTAGGTCAGAAATATGCTGTGCTGTTCGGCGAGCGGACCGATAAAATCGAGCTGAACAAATTATATGATTCCATTTATCTCAAGCAAAAAGCAGAAGTTGAGATAATCTGCTATACAAAAAATCACAGTGAGTATTGGGTAAATCTAAACATCTCTCCTATCCCGGATGACTCAGGCAGAATAACTCACTGGGTATTTATACAAAGAGATATTACTGAGAAGAAGAAAATAGAAGAAAGCTTAAAGCGCTCAAAACTGGAAGCAGAAACAGCCGCAAGACAAAGAGCCGACTTCCTTTCTAATATGAGCCATGAAATCAGAACTCCTATGAATGCAATCATAGGCTTGACTGAATTAATGCTTCAGGAAACTAAAGATGAAAAATTCCTTGAGAACCTTCAGTCGGTAAAATTCTCTGCCGATAATCTTTTAGTTATTATAAACGAAATCTTAGACTACTCAAAGCTTGATGCAGGAAAAGTTAAAGTTGAAAACATCAGCTTCGATATCAAACAAATATTCAGAGAACTTGAAAAATCAATCGGACTTAAAGCTAAAGAGAAGAGTATTGAATTTACCTCTGAAGTAGATGCAAACTGCCCTCAATATTTAATTGGAGACCCTGTACGCATAAACCAAATTTTAATTAACCTTGCCGGTAATGCTATTAAGTTTACTCATAAAGGTAAAGTTGAAGTTAAGGCTGAATTAATAACCAAGTCTTCAAATGAAGTTAAACTTCTCTTCTCAGTAACTGATACAGGAATAGGAATACCTGATGACAAACTTCACCTGATATTCGAAAGCTTCATGCAGGCTTACACAGATACTGCAAGATTATTCGGCGGTACAGGACTTGGGCTAACTATCTCCAAGAAGCTCATAGAAATGCTCAAAGGTGAAATTAGAGTTGAGAGCAAAGTCGGTGTTGGTTCCAAATTCTATTTTGAGCTTTCTTTAGCAATTGATAAGAAGGAACACAAACCTGAAACAACTCAAGCTGCGAAGGAAACGAAAGACCTATCAGGAGTAAAAGTCCTAATTGCCGAAGATAACAGAATGAATCAGCTTGTTGCAAAACAGATATTCAAGAAATGGAATGTCGATCTGCAAATTGCAAATACAGGACTTGAAGCTGTTCAGCTTCTAAGTGAGAAACATTACGATGTTGTGCTTATGGATTTACAGATGCCTGAGATGAACGGTTACGAAGCCACTGAGTTTATTCGCGATAAATCTTCTGCCGTACTTGACCATAACATTCCAATCATTGCTTTGACTGCAGATGCATTCGGTGAAACTAAAGGCAAGGTGCTTGATATAGGTATGAACGATTTCCTTATGAAGCCGTTCAAACAAGAGGAACTTTATGAAAAGATTACAAAGTACTTAAATTAATTTGAATTAATAAAACAGGGATTTGCATCAATAAATCCCTGTTTACACTTCTTATAATCTCTTACGCTTCCTGCGTTTCCTTAGCTGATTTTAATATATAAGCAACTTTATTAGCAACTGTGTTTGCATCGTTGTTTTCTATATCAAGTCTTTCAATCATATGAACAAGCTTTCCGTCTTTCAGCATTGCCATTTGAGGCGATGATGGCGGATATCCTTCAAAATAATTTCTTGCTTCGTTCACTGCATCTTTTTCCATACCTGCAAAAACTGTTACAAGCCTATCCGGCATATAGTTATTTTCTTTTGCCCAGTCAATTGCTGCCGCAAGTCCGGGTCTTGCTTTACCTGCTGCGCAACCGCATACGGAGTTTACAAAGACGAAGGTAGTACCTTCTTTACTTAATTCGTTTTTTACTTCTTCGGGAGTATAAAGCTCAGTGAATCCTATTTCCTTTGCTTCATCTCTCATTGGTTGAACCATTATTGGATCGTACATAGTATATTATTCTTTTATTTAAACCTGTGTGTTATTTTTTAAGTATTTATCGAACCAGCGTCTTCTCATCACCGCTGTTTCTTTTTTCTGTTTTGTAAGATAGTGGTCACCGCCCTGTATCAATCTTAACTCAGTATAAACATTATTTTCTTTCAAAAGATTAAACATATCAACTGAATCCTGCGCGGCTACATGTGTATCTGCTTTGCCGTGAATTAAAAGCACTGCAACATTCTTCTTTATTTTGTCTGCAAAGTGAACCGGAGAACGTTCTATTTTTCTTTCTTCAAATACATGCGGATTATCTGTTCCGAACTGAACTTTAAACGCCTCAGAAAGATTGTTCTGCATTTTCTCGGTGCGAATTAAATCTGCAAGTCCTGAAATGACAACTGCGCATTTAATTCTATCAGTTAAAGTCAGCGCTTTAAAGGTCATCATTCCTCCCCTGCTCCAGCCTTCCATTCCGATATTTGTCGTATCGCAGTAATCAAGCTCTTCTGCAAGCGGAATCAAATTCATTACATCGTTAATATCTTTACCGCCGAACTCTTCGCCTATTCTGTATTCGCTTGCAAGGACTACATAGCCCCATGAAGCAATTTCACCGTACATTCCTCTTGCAAGGAATTCATCTATCAATCCGTTTTTAAGGTTTCCGCCTCTGTTCCAGATTATCAGAGGATATTTCTTTGTCGTATCGACTGGATGAGCAAGATAACCGTTTACTTCAAGACCATCTGACTCATATTTTATTCTGTAAACTTTAGTGGAATCTATTACTTCTTCGCCCCAGCCTTTTTTAATTAAGTTTAATTGGTCCGGCTGCAGCTCTATTTCTTTTTGGGATATAAACATTAAATATTTGCGCTCTCCTCGAGCTCAAAAAATCTATATTGAGCAACTTTTAAATCGAACGTCTGACCGTTTCTGTAAATTTTTTCATTCGGGGAAGGAAGAACGTTTTCAACTTTTACTGTGGCCCAGCATCCGCCATCGTAACTGATAACACTGGCATCGTATAGTTCAGTTCCTTTGTACTCAACTCTGTAGGTATGTCCCGTAACGAGATTTTCGTTAATAGGTTTTTTAAGATTGTGCTTCATTAATTAAATAAGATAGTTCAAAATGATATTACATCAGATTAGCCTTAAAGATACACAAATTAAATGATGTATTTAAGGTAATTTAGTTGTCAGCAACCGGTTGCCGGTTTTCGGTAAATAATTCGTTTTTTGGCGAATCGTATCTAACCTTCTGAATATTAAATGTTAATTTTTACTAATTAATTCCCGTTTTTAACGTAGTAAAAACTAACCAGTTCCATATTGTAACAGTATTATTCTACATATCTGACCACCCCCTTCCCCCTCCTTAGAAAAAGGAGGGGGTCTGCCATGCTCGTTCCCAAAATCCAAAGGTGGGAAGTAATTCAATTTTATAGTGAAATAGTCGGTTTTTATTATTCATTATTAATTACTAATTATTAATTATAAAAATTGGTCGGGAAATAGTCGGATTCTTTTAATTTCAGATTTCAGATTTCAGATTTAAAAAATGTCGGGTTTCTGTCGGGTTTTATGTTACATCCGATATTGTAAATTAATACAGCATTTTACTATTTAAAAAAATCTGGTTACATTATTCATTACTAATTAATAATTACACGAATTGGTCGGGTTTTATTATTCATTATTCTCTACTAATTGTTAATAATAAAAATTCGTTTGCAGAATTTTTTTTGAAATGACGGATTTTTGACGGATTTTCAAAATACAATTGTTGTTTTTTCAATACCGGGATATTTCGTAACTCATCAATAGCATTTTTCAAACTCTCAACAATATTAATAAATAATTAAAAATTATACGAATTTATATAGAAAGAATACAAATTGAAATCTATTCTTCCCTATTAGTAGGTATGAGGAAATTTATTTTTATGAGTAACTTCAAATGAGCTTAAACAGCTCATCTAAATTTTTGCTTGTTATCGGCTTGGATATAAAATCTTCTACATACTCATTTGCTTTTGCCCGTTCAATATCGCTGTAATTTACGCTTGATGTAAGAATATATACTTTGACTTCAGTTTCATTTTGTGAGAGTTTCGCATACTCTTCTAAAAACTCCCAGCCTGTCATAATCGGCATATTTATATCCAGTAGAATAATTATTTTCCCGTAACTTTTTTGGTCTAATGCATTGCTCAAAAATTTCATCCCTTCTACCGGCTCTGTATAGGCTAATATAAATGTATCATTTCTTCCTTCTTTCAAAATTTTTTTACTGATAAGTAATTTATTTATGGAGTTGCAAATCGAATCATCATCAACTAATAGAATAAGTTTATTTCCGGGGTTCATTTGGGCTATCCGTCTGTTTATATTTTAAGATTTTTTAAATTTAATTGTAAATGTAGTTCCTTTATCAACTTCACTTTCAACATATATTTCACCGTTCATTGATTCTACCTGACTCTTTACCATAAACAGCCCCATACCTTTTCCTTCTTTATGTAGATGGAATCTGTTGTAAAGTCCGAATATCTTTTCTTTATTCTTTAATAAATCTATACCGATTCCGTTATCTTCAAACTTCAGATAAATATAATCCGCATCCTCCGAGGAAGTGATTTTTATAAAAGAAGCTCCGTCGCTTTTATATTTTACACTGTTAGTCACAAGATTCTGGAATATACTGTAAATAAAACTTTTCACTGAATACATGGAACGTTTTGCCGCGAAATCTGAAATAATTTTTATTCCCGAATTCTGAATTGCGTGTTCCTCAATATTTTTTATTTCAGAGAGTATGGTTTCAAATACAACTTCTGACTTATCTTCCTCAAATCTCTTCTTAATACTTAAAATGTCATTCATATCTCTGATAACTTCATCAAGTCTTGATGAGGATTTTTTTATCAGCTGATTCATTTCAAGCCTTGATTCTTCATCCAGATTATTTTCTTCAAGGAGAGCGCTTATTCCAAGTATATTTGCAATCGGCGCGCGCAGATTGTGCGATACCATATAAGTAAATTGTTCGAGTGCGCTGTTCCTCTTAAGTAAATCGCTGAACATCTTATCACGCTCTTCCTGAACTTTTGTAAGTTCGGTTACATCCTGTGTTGAACCGATAATTTTCAAAGGCACGATATTTTTTTCATCATAAACAATATAAGCACGTTCGAATACATTGAATGTCTTTCCATCCTTTCTTACTAAACGATATCCGCCTTCCCAATACCTTTTTTTCTTTTCACTGGCCACCACTTCCGTAGATTCAACTTTGGCTAAATCCTCAGGATGTATATATTTCTCCCAGTCTTTAAATGACATTTTGTTTTCGGGGAATTCTTCGCCAAACATTTCTTTATATCCCCCGCCGAGAAGAATTTCGTAAGTTTTTAAATCCATTTCCCAAATAGTTTCATGAGTTGCCTTGGATAAATATTCATATCTTCTTGTTGCTTCTTCAAGCTTATTATAATAATTTTCAGTCTCAGTTATATCAACTATTGTACCGTTCACTAAGGTATGGCCGTTATCTAATCTTGTCGGAACTGCCATGGCGCGCACCCATTTTATCTCACCTGTTTTTTTGTTTACATATCTGAATTTTATATTCATATTAGTCAGATTTTTAACTGATTCCAGTCTTTTATTTACCACATCGGAGATATCTTCATAGTGAATTGAATCCAGCAGCTTGGTTTGGTCATTCATAACTTCTTCGACAGAAAAGCCCCAGTAATCATATGCGTTCCTGCTTGCATAATTCAGCTTTGCAACATAAGAGTTATCATACTCAGTCTGGAAAATAAACCCTTGCATTGATTCGCTTATTTCAGTAAGGAATTTTTCATTTTTCTTTAACTGCTCTTCATCATTTTTTCTTTGCGTAATATCCTGAGTAGTGCCATAAATTTTCAAAGGTTCTTTAGTAAATGTATCAAAAATTGTATATGACCTTTCATATACATGCGCAATCGTGTTGTCATTCCTGAAAATCCTGAAGTAATTTTCTCTGAACTGATTTTCTGTATCTGTCAGTGCTCTCTTAATACTTTCCTGAAGGTTATCTAAATCTTCAGGGTGTATTTTGCTCAACACAAATGAAAAGTTCACTTTATCATCAGGAAAAGAGTAACCGAACATTTTTTTATAATTTCCTCCCATTTCCAGTATATTAGTTTTTAAATCCCATTCCCAGATGGTTTCATTTGCAGCTTTCGATATATATTTATATCTTTCATTGGATTTTTCCAGCTCTAAATAATAATTTTCACTCTCTGTTATATCAAGAAAAACTCCGTTTAAAACTACACTTCCATTAGGTTTTCTTTCAGGATGGACTTTAGCCCTTACCCATTTTATTTCATTTGTCTTTTGATTTATGTATCTGAATTTATGATCAATTGATATTAGATTCTTGACTGCATTTTCAATATCGGCTTTTACTTCTTCAATATCTTCAGGGTGGATTGCTTTTAATCTTTTTGAAACATCATTTATTACTTCCAGAGAGGAAAATCCCCATAATTGTTCAAATCCGTCGCTTATAAATGTAACTTCAATTCTATTATCAGGATAATAAACTGTTTGTAATATACCTCCCGGTATGCTGTCACTAATTTCACGAATAAATTTTAGCTGCTCCTGTAATTCATTTTCAAAATTAATTCTTTCAGTAATATTATTTGGGATGACAATAATTGCTTTTTTTCCATTAAAAAAAATATTGCTGGCTTTTATTTCTACAAAAAATATTTCGCCTTTTTTATTCTTATGTCTCCAAGTTCCCCTGCTGATAATATCTTCGTCCACTGTTTTAATATCATTTACCACTGCCTTCCAATCCTCAGCCGGTCTTATATCTTTAAGAGTCAGATTCAAAAACTCTTCTCTGGAGTAACCGTACGTATTCAGAGCTGCTTCATTAACTTCTAAAAATTTATAAGTATCCGGGTCAAAGATAAACATAATTCCCGGATTTGTTTCAAAGAGACTTCTGTAAAAAGCTTCTGACTCTTTTATTTTAATCTCATTATTTTTTTCTTCAGTTATATCATGTTCAAAAGCAATAAAATGTGTAAGCTCTTTGTTTTTATTATAAATAGGAGTGATATTAAGTTTTATCCAATAAGGAGTTTTATCAGGTTTGTAATTAATCAATTCGACATCGACAGGTTTCCTTTCATTAATTTTTTTGCGTATAGAGCTTACAGTTTTTTTATCAGTATCAATACCTTGCAGAATATCAGGTCTCCTTCCTGCAAGTTTTTTAAATTTATATCCGCATATTTTCTCAAATGCCGGGTTTACCCATAAAATATTTTCATTTGCGTCAGTTATTATTACACCTTCAGTAATAGAAGAAGTAAGAATTTTAATATTACTTAAAAAATTTTCATCCGATATAACAGGAAACGGGGTTTTCATTATTAAAAATTTCTTAGAGGTTTAGTTCAATCAAAAAAATTATAAATAAAATTACAGATTATTCGAGTGTTAAAATATGATTTACATCAAGTTTTTATATTGCCTGCATAAGTATTTGTAGTCTCAATTTCTTCACTATACTTTTTTATTTATTTATGGAAATACAGAGTTTTATTAAGAATTATTTTATTGAAGCTAATTTCTTGTCTAACAATTTTCGAAAAAAATAAAAACAAAATTTAAAATACACCTACCCACTAATACGTATGTGTTTCACTTATCGAATAGAAGTTGTGTTAAAGCAAGAATTTGAATATATTTGTATAGTGATATGCGTGAAGTAAAATCTTTACGCTGATGTTTTAATCTGAATCTTGTTTAAACTGTCTCACTTCAAAAATATTCAGCTAAAGATTAAATTGTTTATAAATGTGTATGGGCTTGCACAATAAAAACAATTTTTCTGATTCAATGCTCCTCGATTATAAAGCTTATTATAAAAGCATAATCGAATTTTCCCGAAACTCTGTTTACACTGAAGACAATGACGGAGCCATCACTTCCTGGAATAAAGGGTCAGAAAAATTTTACGGTTACAAATCGAAAGAAATTTTAGGTAAAAACTCTTCACTGCTTCTACCTGAAGACAGTACCCTTGAAAATCTGGATATATCAAATAATATCAAATCAGGTAAGCCTGTTAATGATTATATTACCCAAAGAAAATCCAAGAGTGAATTAATCACTGCCCGAATATCCATCTCACCAATATTTAATGATAATAATGAAGTAATAGGTTCAGTTACTTTTTCCGAGTATGTAAATGCTTCCAGGCAAAATGCAGAAAGGAAAAATATAGAAGATGACCTTCTAAAAAGCATGAAGGAAACTTCTGATTACAAATATGCTCTTGATGAATCTTCTATTGTAGCTATCACTGACCAGCGCGGGATAATAAAACATGTCAACGATAATTTTTGTAAAATATCAAAATACTCCCGCGAAGAACTAATCGGTCAGGACCACAGAATAATAAATTCCTCTTTCCATTCTAAAAGTTTCATAAAAAATATCTGGACTACTATTGCTAACGGTAAAATATGGAAGGGTGAACTTAAAAATAAAGCAAAGGACGGAACTTACTATTGGGTAGATACAACTATTGTTCCTTTTCTTAATGAAGCCGGAAAGCCATACCAGTACATTGCTATACGAGCTGATATAACTGAAAGAAAAAAAATTGAAGATGATTTACAAAAAACCTTAAAGGAAATTTCGGATTATAAATATGCCCTGGATGAATCTTCAATAGTTGCAATAACAGATCAGCGGGGTATAATAAAGCACGCAAATGAAAATTTTTGCAGGATATCTCAATACAGCCGCGATGAACTCATAGGCCACGACCACAGAATAATCAATTCTTCATATCATCCGAAAGAATTTATCAAAAATTTATGGGGAACAATTGCAAACGGAAAAATATGGAGAGGTGAACTTAAAAATAAAACTAAGTACGGAAATTTTTACTGGGTAGATACAACTATTGTTCCGTTCCTGGATGAAAACGGAAAGCCGTATCAGTATGTTGCAATCCGTGCCGATATAACCTCACGGAAACAGGCTGAAGAGGAAATAAAAAAGCTCAACGAGGAACTTGAAGAAAGAGTGGCTCAGAGGACTCATCAGCTTGAAGTGCTCAACAATGAGCTGGAATCTTTTTCTTATTCAATCTCGCATGACCTGCGTGCTCCTCTAAGAGCGATTAACGGTTATTCATATATAATACAAAGTAAGTATGAAGAAAATTTTGATGAAGAAGGAAAAAGATTATTCAACAGGATAATAGTGAATACAAAAAAGATGGGGCTGCTAATTGATGACTTACTTTCTTTTTCACGTTTAGGAAGAAAGGAAATTCTGAAAATTCCATTCTCCATGCAAAGCCTTATTGAAAACATATTGGCGGAAATGAAACAGAGTGATAAAATTCCTGATTTGATGGTAACAGTGGATGTAAAGCAAAATGCTACCGCTGATATAACCATGATACGACAGGTCTGGGAAAACTTAATCAGCAATGCTATAAAATACTCATCCAAGAAGGAGAAGATACAAATTGTAATAGGTTCTCAGGCAGAAAACGATTTTGTAAAATATTTTATTACCGATAACGGAGTAGGATTTAATATGGACTATGCTGATAAGCTCTTCAATGTATTTCAGAGACTGCATAGTGAAGAAGAGTTTGAAGGCATTGGAGTCGGGCTGGCAATTGTAAAGAAAATCGTTACAAAGCATGGAGGCTCTGTATTTGCAGAGGGTAAAGAAAATGAAGGAGCAACATTCTATTTTACGCTCCCGGATGGAGTTTAAATTTTTTAAATGAGCTATAATAATGTAGAAATATTGCTTGTAGAAGATAATATAGATGATGCAGAGTTTGCACTTTCTTCTTTAAATGCAAATGAAACTAAATCGAAAATTTTTCATGTAAAAGACGGTGCAGAGGCTCTTGATTTTATATATGCGGAAGGAAAATATTCGGAAAGACAAAAAGATAAAATTTTGAAACTGATAATTCTTGACTTAAAAATTCCAAAAGTAAGCGGGCTTGAAGTTTTACGAAGGGTAAAATCAAACTCACTTACAAAAAGTATTCCTGTTATAATTCTTACATCTTCAAAAGAAGAGAGAGACATCGAAGAAGCTTATAAACTTGGAGCTAACAGTTACATTGTGAAACCCATTGAGTTTGATATATTGAATAATACAATTATTAAACTTGGTGAGTACTGGCTTCAGATAAATCAACCCGGCTGCGAATAAAATATGACAACTCCATTAAAAATATTAATAATTGAGGATTATGCCGAAGATGCAAATCTCATGAAATTCCATCTTGAGCACGGAGGAATAAATTTCATAGCAAAAATTATTGAAACAAAACAAGCTTTTGAAGAAGCTCTTGAAGATTTTAAGCCTGATGCCATTCTTTGTGACCACTCTCTTCCGCAGTTTGATTCAATTCTTGCTTTGAAAACTCTTAAGAATAAAAATGCTCATATCCCTTTCATTCTTGTAACAGGTTCAGTCTCTGAAGAGTTTGCAGTTCAGATGATACATGCAGGTGCACATGATTACATAATAAAAGATAGAATGACACGGCTTCCTTCAGCTCTTTTAAATGCGATTGAAAAATGCCGGATTGAAAATGAAAGAAGAAGTTTTTTTGAAAAAATACTTGCTGAAAAAGAATTATTAAAGAAAGCAGAAAAAATTGCTCACTTCGGAATTTGGGAAAACGATATTCTGAATGGTGAGACAAGATGGTCTGATGAAACTTTCAGAATACTCGGGTATGAAGTCGGAGAAGTTGAACCTTCCGGAGAAAACTTTTTTGCAAAAGTTCATGCCGATGACAGTATACGAGTGGAAAATATAGTAAGGAGCGCTTTAATTTCGGGCGGTACAGGTACAATGGAATTCAGAGTAATTGGCAAAGATAAAGAAATGAGGGTAATCAAAAGTGAATTTGTTGTTGAACGCGATAAAAATAATCAGAACGAAAGACTAATAGGATTTAATATTGATATTTCCGAACAAAAAAAAGCTGAAGCTGCTTTATTTGAAAGTTTAAAGGAAATATCAGATTATAAATACGCGATTGACCAGTCATCTATTGTCGCAATCACTGACCAAAAAGGAATTATAAAACATGCTAATGATAATTTCTGCCGGATATCCAAATACGAGAGATACGAACTCATTGGAAAGGACCACAGAATAATCAACTCAGGCCACCACCCGAAAGAATATATAAGAGAAATGTGGGTTACCATTGCTAACGGCAAAGTCTGGCATGGAGAATTCAAAAACAAAGCTAAGGACGGCACTTTCTATTGGGTAGATACTACAATAATTCCATTCCTAAACAATGAACTTAAACCATATCAATATTTAGCAATTCGTAAAGATATAACAGCCCGCAAGCTGGCGGAAGAAAACCTGATTAGAAGTGAAAAAAGATTCAGGCAATTTTTTGAAACTGCACCTGAATCTATTTTTATTTTAGATATAGAGAATTTTTCTTTTAGAGATTTTAATAATAATGCGCTACAGTTGCTGAAATATAGCCGGGAAGAATTAATGAAAATGTCTCCGCTGGATATAAGTCCAAAAGTTCAACCTAACGGAGAGAAATCGGAAGAAATTATTCCAGCGGTTATTGAACGAACTTTGAAAGGAGAAAACCCGATTATAGAATGGATAGTAATTGACTCCGAAGGAAAAGAAATTGTGTGTGAAGTAAGACCAAGTATGCTCTCGGATTTTGATACAAAGCAGCTGCGTGTAAGTGTAATTGATATTACAAGAAGGAAAAAAGCTGAAGCAGAGATAATGCAAAATGAAAAAAAATTCAGGCAATTTTTTGAAACTGCTCCCGAGGCAATTTTAATTCTTGATTTAGAAAAAAATGCATTTGTAGATTTTAATGAAAATGCTTTGAAGCTTCTAAAATACAGCTATGACGGATTGATGAATAAATCTCCCATGATGGTAACAGCCCCTGTACAGCCTGAAGGAATTACAGCAGAAGAAAAATTCAATAAGAATATCAGCCGGATTTTGAAAGGAGAAAAACTTATAACAGAATGGCTGGTAATTGATTCTGAAGGAAAAGAAATTTTCACAGAGATACGTTCAAGCATACTCTCTGATTACGATAAAAATCTTATGAGGCTTAGTGTAATTGATATAACTGACAGGAAAAATGCTGAAGCAGAGAGGAATAAAATTACAGCAGACCTATTTAAAAGAAATAAAGACCTTGAGCAGTTCACATATATTGTTTCCCACAATCTGAGAGCACCTGTAGCTAACATAATAGGATTTAACGAAGAGCTTAATTCGGACGATTACTCTCCCGAAGAAAGACAAAGTTTTCTTAATCAGCTTTCATCTGCAGTAAATCGTCTGGATGAAGTAATCATAGATCTTAACAATATACTTCAGGTAAATAACACTGTAAAAGAAATTCATGAAGAAGTATTTTTTTCCCAGATAGTTTACAATGTGAAAACTATACTCCATAAGCTGCTTGATGATAAAACGGTTGAAATTAAAACATCCTTTAATCTTGCACCGAGCATAATGACTTTTAAAAGTTACATGCACAGTATTTTTTACAACTTGATTTCAAACAGTATAAAATATAGAAAACCCGGTACTGATTTAGTTATACATATCTCCAGTGAAAAAAAGGATGATAAAATATATTTAACTTTTAAAGATAACGGAAGCGGAATTGACCTGCAAAAAAAAGGAGAGCACATTTTTGGATTATACAAACGGTTCCATTCAGGAATAGAAGGAAAAGGAATGGGACTATTTATGGTAAAAACTCAGGTGGAAAGCCTTGGCGGAAACATTTCAATAGAGAGTACGCCAAATACCGGAGCTGAATTTAAAATTGAAATACCTGTAAACACTAACTCTTAAACACCCATAATGGATAGCAACTTAAATTTTATTCTTGTAGATGATGATGGTATAAACAACACTCTTTGCAGGGCAGTGATAACTAAAGTATTTGAAGGTGCAAATGTAAAAGCATTTCAAATTCCCGAAGAGGCATTAGCTTATATTCAGGATAATTATGCTTCAAAAGAAGATTTCTTTACTACGCTTTTTCTTGATATAAATATGCCGAGTATGACGGGCTGGGAATTTATTGAAGAATTTAATAAATTTCCAGATAAGATAAAGAAACAATTTACAATTTATATGCTGTCATCTTCTGTAGATAATAAAGATATGGAACGTGCGGGGAAAAATAATCTTATAAAATGTTATATCTCAAAGCCGCTAAAGAGAGAAACTCTCAAAGTTTTGCTGCTTGGTGAGGGGTAGGATATAAATTCACCGGAGCGCACTCCCTGCCCTCCCTTGGGCTGTGGCAGGGGGTGAGATTCGCGTATTATTTAAGTTTTAAAATTTTACCTATTTCTTTCTTGTAAACGAAAATTCATGTCTTACAAAGTAAGATTCAGCATCACTATACTTCACTTCTTTTTTTATAAAGAAAGAATCATTGTGAATTTCAAATGTCTGCTTTATAGTACACGGCTTATTATTATCCATTCCATCCTTTTCAAGCTCAAAAACAGTGATGTCGTTGTTATCAAACTGAGTATAGAAATTTGTTATTTTATAGTTTGTACTATCATAGAAGAAAGTTTTCTCATCTATTATTGTCCATGCATCCTCCCCTGTCACAGTTCTTCCCTTTCCTTCATCAAAAATAAATTTTACTGAAAGATATTTATCGCTGCCGGATTTATTATAAACTGCTTCGCAAACTGTTGGTAGTTTTGTTTTAGATTTGTTATCTCCGTAATCAAGATATTCCAAAGAACCTATCCAGTTACCATTCAAAGATGCAAGTCTTTCCAGCATTTTTTCCTGTTTTGGCTGGGAAAAAATTTCGTTGGCACAGATTAATACAAAACAAAAGAGGAAAAGAGTAAGAAGTTTTTTCATTTGGGGCTATGATTTTAAATTATTAATACTTCCAACTGAAATTACACTGAAACAGTTCCTAAAACGGAGTTTTAATTTCTAATATACATTTATATTATATATTGAATATTATTATCTTAGTTTAAAGTAAAGAATTATTTTAGTAATTTGATTTACATCTAATAAGATTATGCGATTAATTTATTATACCTCCTTTCTTTTAATTTTTTCAATTCAATTTATTTCATGTAATACCGATTCACCTGTTGACCCTGACACGGACGGTTCTAATTATTATAACTGGACAGTCACACCTGTATCAATGGACAGCGTTTACAGAATTTCCGCAGCTAACGATGACGTTGCATTTATAGGTGGAAATTCATCTTACAAAATTTCAGGAAGTACAGTAACCCGAATAGACTTTCAGGATACAGCCTTCAAGTGCGGAGGAGTAGAAGCCTTTGATAAGAACAGTGCAGTCTTTTGGGGCGGCACATCCGCAACAACTTCTGAGTTTAAATTTAAATTATATGATACCGGAGCACTTACGACTTACACATTTTCCAATGCATACCCTTACACAAAACTAACTTTCATATCTAAAAATAAATTTTATTATGCTTCATACGATAACTTTTATTTATTTGATAACGGAACTCTGACAGGCTCCGCTCTTCCCCCATCTGAGTCACCCATAGGTTTCGGAAAGGCAGGTGGAAGTACTTATTTATTTACATCGTTTAATTCATCTTCATTTTATCAGGACAGAGCTTACAGAATAGTCGGTAATACGCTTCTGCTTGTTTCAAGCGTTGCCCCTCAGGGCAGAATACACTTTCTAAATAACGATATTGTAAGAGTAACACAAGACTCTACGAATCATTTGTTGGATTATTTTAACGGCTCCGACTGGATAAATTTTTTCAGCTTTACAACTCCGGCAAATACATATTACATACAGTATTTAGCAGGCGATACAAGAAATCAGTTTCTATGGATTTGGTTCGATTATAATGCAAAAGCGTACGCATCGGTATTTTCGGTTAATGCAAAAATTGAGCAGACAAATTTCCCTACAAGTGCAATCACGGTAAGTATTCCCGCAGTAAGAACGGTCAGTAACTACGCTGATAACACTTATTATATAATAGATAAATATCATCCGACAAAATTTGTGAAAGGAAAATTGAAATAGATGAAATTATTTTTAAATATAAGCACACTGATATTATTTTCTCTTTTATTTTTTGCATGTAAAAGTGACGATCCTTTGTCTTCCGGATTTACAACAAGTGACAAATATTATGAGTGGTCAGTAATAAATTCGCCCGCTTCAAATTTTAACCATATGTCTGAGGGAAATGACCACTCATTATTCATTTCAGGATTTCAATCCTTCAGAATCACAGATGGAACCAGCCAGCAGATTAACTTCAATGAACCTTCTTTTTCCCCGATATATGTAGATGCTTACGATAAAGATTATGCAGTTTTCTTAGGGTATAGTTACACACCTTCTGACCAGAAAACAGCAATAAAAATTTATGATAACGGAGCAATAAGAACCTACAATTTTACACCGTGGACAACAGAACTCTTAAGGGTATATATTGATTCTCGTGATAAATTTTATGTTTATTCTATTAGCTGGGATAGTCTTTATCTTTTTAATAACGGAATTGTTACCACGATAAAAGTGCCTGAAAATAATGGATATGGAAATGATGCCGTTTTTTTAATGGGCAAAATAAACAGTAATCTTTATTTTATTACTTCTCCCACAAATGGTTATATTTCGGATAAAGTAGTTTATAAAATTCTTCCTACAGAAATAGTAAGAGTGGTTTCCGACAGTACTTATGGGAGTTCTTATAATTATACAGGAAGCAATTTTATAAGAAGGACTGAATCATTTCCATCTCCTTATTATCACTATGCAAATTTTACAGAAACAGGCTGGATAGAATTTTTAGCTAATGATGATTACAGTATCCTGCCTACCGGCACTTACCCCAATAATTTAGTATTTTTTAGCAACGATACTACAAATAACTATCAGGCGAAAGTTTGGAATGGAACTTCGCTGACCACACAGTCAAATTTTCCTCAGGGAATAACTTATAATCAGTCCTCCCCCGGTTCATTTTTAACAGAGTTTAAAAACGGTTCATTCTATTTTTATGGTTATTCCAGTGGAGCAAAACTTGTCAAAGGTACATTAAAATGATTTTGTTACATATTCTGCTCCTTAACCAAAAATCCAAATTCTATTTTTACAGCACTTAGGTGTAAATTTTCCCGTTCACACATCGTAATTTCCCTTGTAAAAATCTTTATAATTCGGTAATTTGCAATACATAACTATTAATTTACAATAAGAACGTTCCAGGGCTTTAGCGTTGGAACGTATTTTTTGTATAGAAAAAATTACTGAATTAACTACGAAAGATTAACGAATGTTTAACGACTTATCGACGAAGCTTGAAGGTGTATTAAAAAAGATACGCGGTGAAGGCAAGATTACTGAAAAAAATATAGACGAGTCCCTCCGCGAGATCCGCAGAGTATTATTCGATGCCGACGTAAACTACAAAGTTGTAACTTCCTTCCTTGAAGAAGTAAAGAAAAAATCACTTGGGCAAAACGTTTTATTAAGCATTACTCCGGGACAGTTAATCGTTAAGATCATCAACGATGAATTGATAAATCTTCTCGGCTCGGAAAAAGCTGATATACATTTTACAAATGATATTCCTTCCATTATTATGATGGTCGGTCTTCAGGGTTCGGGTAAAACAACTTTCTCGGCTAAGCTTGCAAGATATTTAAAGTCAAAAGGCAAACAGCCAGTGCTTGCTGCCTGTGATATATACAGACCTGCTGCTATAGAGCAGTTAAAAGTTTTAGGTAAGCAGATTGATGTTCCCGTATTTTCAATTGACGGTGAAAAAGATGCCGTAAAGATTTCCAAAGGCGCAATTCAATATTGCAAAGAGAATGCAAGAGATACGTTGTTAATCGATACTGCAGGACGTCTTGCAATAGATGAACAGATGATGAATGAAGTACGTGCTATTAAAGAAGCAGTGAATCCCGGTGAGATTTTATTTGTAGTTGACTCGATGACCGGACAGGATGCAGTTAACACTGCAAAAACGTTCAATGAAAAATTAAATTTTGACGGAGTAGTTCTTACCAAATTAGACGGTGATACAAGAGGCGGTGCTGCTCTCTCTATTAAAGCAGTTGTACAGAAGCCGATTAAGTTTGTTGGTATTGGTGAAAAGCTTGATGCACTGGAAGAGTTTCATCCTGACAGAATGGCTGGAAGAATTTTAGGCAAGGGCGATATAGTTTCCTTTGTTGAAAAAGCCCAGCAGGATTTTGATTTCAGCGAAGCTGAAAAAATGGAAGAGAAGCTTTCCAAAAATAAATTCGACTTCGATGACTTCTTAATGTATATAAAGCAAATTAAAAAGATGGGCTCGCTAACAAGCCTGCTCTCTATGATTCCCGGCGCAGCTAAAGCAATGCAGGGCAAAGAGATTGACGAAAAAGTAATGGTAAGAGTGGAAGCAGTGATTCAATCGATGACTAAACAGGAAAGAGCAAATCCGAAAATCATTAACGGAATGCGCAGAAGAAGAATTGCAGACGGAAGCGGTAACCCGATACAGGAAGTAAATAAAGTTATTAAGCAGTTTGAAGATATGGCAAAGATGATGAAAGGCTTTAATGAAAATAAAGCTAAAGGACTTATGAAGAAAATGAAAATGCCCCCGAACTTTATGAACCAAATGAAATTCTAAAACAGAAAATAAAATAATTAATAATATAAAAGGAGATACACAAAAACGTGGTTAAATTAAGACTAAAAAGAATGGGAAAGAAAGCTTATCCCGTTTACAAAATAGTTGCTGCAGATTCCCGCTCACCAAGAGACGGTAGATTTATCGAAGCAGTAGGACATTATAATCCTAATGCAGAACCTGCTGTAGTTACATTAAAAGATGAAAGAGTAAGCTACTGGTTAAACTCAGGCGCACAGCCAACAGATACAGTCAGAAGCATTCTTAGCAAAGAAGGTTTTATGCTTAAACTTCACTTAACAAGAAAAGGCGCAGACGAAACAAAGATAACCGATGAATACAATAAATTCATTGCTGATAGAAGCAGAAAGCTTGAAACAGCAAAAGCAAAGAAAGTAAGAAGAAAAGAAAACAAAGCAAAAAAAGAAGCTGAAGCTAAGGCAGAAAAAACCGCTTAAGATTTTAAGTTGTAATTTATAAGTTCCCCCTTCATTTACTGTTGGGAGCATTAAGTTATATCAGGGCGGGCAAAAACGAGAATAGAAATGCGGCTAATATGCTAAGGCATATTACACGGCTAAATTTGAGTCCGTATTAATGAAAAAGTTTTTCTTTAGCAGTAAGATTTCCTATAAAACTACCCCAAAGGAGAATCAACATGAAAAACTTCATAGATTTTATCGCCAAGCACTTGGTAGATAAACCTGAAGCAGTTGTAATTGAAGAAACAGAAGACGGAAATAAAATTAAATACAAACTTTTCGTTGACGAATTGGAAACAGGAAAAGTAATCGGAAAGCAGGGCAGAACTGCAAAAGCTATCCGTACTTTACTTGGCGCAATAGCTGCCAAACAAGGCAGAATTGCAATTCTTGAAATTCCTGACAGACACGAGAAACACGAGCAACAATAATTATATTGAAATACGAAGATTTCATTTGCATAGGAAAAGTCAGCGGATGTTCTGGCATAAAAGGATTATTGAAAATAACCCCTATTACAGATTACCCTGAGAGATTTCTCAAATTAAAAAGAATTTTTCTTTTTGACGATAGAAAATCTTTGTTCGCTCTGAATCCAAAGGATGAATTTGAATTCAAAGTTGAAAAATGTGAAGCAACTGCATCGCAGATTTCATTAAAGCTTGAAGGAATTGACTCCAAAGAAACAGCAGCGGAATATGTAAATTTTGAAATACTCATACCTGAAGAAGAGAGAGTCAAACTTCCGAAGGGAAAGTTTTTTCATTATGAAATTATAGGATTCAATGTTTTTAACGGAAGTGACCTTCTTGGTGTTTTGAAAAAGATTGATAATTACGGCTCACACGATTTATTAAATGTCGTAAACGCAGAAGGAAAAGAAATTCTCATTCCATACCGCGAAGAGTTCGTAAAAAAAATTGATGCTGAACAAAAAAGAATAGATGTTGAACTGATTGAGGGAATGCTTGAGTAATATTAAATTTTTTAATTTAACACTAAATCTCTAAACGCACTAAATTCACTAAGTATTAATTATATTTTTTGTGAACTTTAGAGTTTTTTGTGTTTTTGTGGTGAGATAATAGAATAAGTTTAGAATGAGATTTGATATTTTAACGGCAAACCCTAAGATTGTTACCTCACCTATTGAAAATGGTTTAATAGGAAGAGCCAGAAAAAAAGGACTGGTTGAAGTTCACGTTCACCACCTTAGAGATTATGCTGAAGGCAAGTACAGACAGATAGATGATTCACCGTTTGGCGGAGGAGCGGGTATGATACTTAAGCCGGAGCCGTTTTTCAGATGTGCTGAAAAATTAAAGAGTGAAAGAGAATACGATGCTATCATAAATTTCTCACCGCAAGGTAAGAGATTGAACCAGAAAGCAGCTAATGATTTTTCTCTTAAGAAGAATTTTATGCTTCTCTGTGGACATTATAAAGGAATTGATGAACGCGTTATAAAATATCTGGCAACAGAAGAAGTTTCTATAGGAGATTTTGTTTTATCATGCGGAGATTTAGCTGCAGTTATCTTTATGGATTCAGTTGCAAGATTAATTCCTGGAAGCCTTAGCGATGCGGAAAGTTCTTTAACAGATACGTTTCAGGTAGATACAGTTTTTGATGCGCCGTTATATACAAGACCTGAGAAATATGGTAAATATAAAGTGCCTGCAGTTTTGCTTTCAGGCAATCATGCAAAGATAAAAGAGTGGAGAGAGAAGAAAGCAAAGGCGAAATACAGAAAGAGTAAGAAGCGTTAGTATAAGGTAGTGAGTAGTGAGAAAGAAAATTTATTTACTCCGTCCCAAACTCCGTTTGGGACGGAAATATGGTGTGAAACTCCGTTTCACATTAAATAAGCGAAACAGAGTTTCGCACACAATGCTTTCCGAAACAGGAGTTTCGGAAAGAGAACTGAACGATAAATCACAGAGTTTTTAATATAAAATAAAAAACACCATTAGGACACAAGGAGTAAACGACAATGGAAAAAATAATTAATTTAGTAACAGCGGCGCAATTGAGAACGGACATTCCGGATTTTCACGTCGGCGATACAATTTCGGTTTCTGTGAAGGTTATCGAAGGCGATAAAGAAAGAATCCAGCAGTTCAAAGGAATTGTTATGGGAATAAAAGGCGGCGGCATCAGCAAAACATTCCGCGTCAGAAAAATTTCTAACGGCGTAGGCGTTGAAAGAATTTTCCCTATCAACTCACCAAGAATTGCTAAAGTTGATATCGTAAAAGAAGGTTCCATCAGAAGAGCTAAGCTTTATTACCTGAGAGGATTAACAGGTAAAGCCGCTACTAAGATTAAGGACAAAAAGAAATTAGCAGTACTAGAAGGCGCTGTTGACAAAAAATCAGAAGTGACAGCATAGTTTTATCATTCCAATCAAGAACCGTTCTGTGAAAGCAGGACGGTTTTTTTATTCCCAACTGTACAAATATTCTTTAATAAATTTTGCTTAAGGTACCTAACCCATGACCTCAAAGAAAATCTTTATTTCCATCGCCGGAAATATCGGCTCGGGCAAATCTTCGCTCACTAAAAAAATTGCAGAGCAATTTGACTTCACACCTTACTTCGAATCAGTTGATGATAATCCGTATCTTCAGGATTTTTACGGTGATATGAAACGCTGGTCATTCAACCTTCAAGTTTATTTTTTATCGCACAGATTTAAAACTCATAAGGAAATTCTTATGAATGAAAAATCAGTGATACAGGACAGAAGCATTTACGAAGATGTTGAAATCTTTGCGAAGAACCTGCACACCATGGGAAATATGAGCGACAGAGATTATGCTAACTACCGTCAGCTTTTTGCGGAGATGACTTATTTTCTTAAGCCGCCGGATTTACTTGTTTATCTAAAAGCAAATACTGAAACTCTTGTAAAGCAGATTCAAAAACGCGGAAGAGTTTTTGAAAAAGATATTGATGTATCTTATCTTGAATTGCTGAATGAAAGCTATGAAGAATGGATTTCGAATTACAATCTCTCCCCTATTTTAATCGTTCCTTCAGATGATTTAGATTTCGTACAGCATGCACCGGATTATGATTTCATTATTGATCTGATTAAAAAGAAAGTGGGAGTGTAAATTATTTTATCAGCAAGCCTATTCTTTCCATTTTATCAGGATTGAAATATACAAATTTAGGTTGGCCAAGGATATCATCTTCAATGACAAGCCCGGTAAACCTGCTATCTAGAGAATTGTTTCTATTATCTCCCATCATAAAATAATAATTATTTTTTATAGCAAACTTCCCACCCTTTAAAACTGATGTTATATAGCTTTCTTTAACAGCTTCGTCTTTAGTTTTTACATTTCCTTCGCGTAAAATAATTTTCTTCCAAAACATTATATTCACTGAATCAAGAAAAATTACGTCGCCTGCTTTTGGAATATATAGCGGACCATAATTATCTTCGTTCCATTTTGCTCCTTTGGGGTATATTCTGGGATTAGCAAAATCAGGTTCTCTGTTAACTTTATCGTAACTATACTCTGCTGTGTTCTTTTCTTTCTCTCCATTAATATAGACTATTTTGTTGGAAATTTTTATTGTGTCTCCGGGCATTCCAATAATTCTTTTAACATAAGGGACATTTTCTTCATCCTCAAAATGTATGGCAGGATAATGTATAACAATATCATTTCTCTCGTGGGATTTATTCATCCTGGCAAAAAAATAATCATTCGGATAAATTGAACTTTCCATTGAAGCTGTGGGGAATCTATAATGTTTGTAACCGGAAAATGAATCAATTATTAATCCGTATATCATAATAATTACAACATAAAGAATGTAGAACTTAACTTTATTAAAAGGTTTGAGAATATAGTCCTTTTCTTTTTTTGCATTTTTAAAAACGTCAATTAGCCGAATAAGAGGTATGGTAATAAAAGCAGAAGAGAGAAATATGACATTTATTCTTGAAGGAAGTTCCAATGCAATGAGTACAACAGCAAGTATCATCAATGGATATAACACCGCCCACATTATCGCTAATTTTACCTGTCCAATATAAAAATATCCTAATCCGGTAAAGAGATAATCTAACAGAACTGCAAGCCATGGTTTTCTCGGAGAAAATTTTTCGCCGGAAGCTTTTTCCTGAATCATTTCACCATGCGAATTTTCGGAGTTAATATTTTCTTTTTCCATATATGTACTAAATTAACAAATAAAAGAATGTATTTCTTACCTCAAACTTATCCCTAATCTACCCCACTCATAAATATTAAACACGACAAATTCAGCTCTGCCTAATATTTCTTCCTCACTTACAAGCCCGGTATAGCGGCTATCAAGTGAGTTATCTCGGTCATCGCCCATCATAAAATAATAATTGTTCTGCACAATGTACTCACCTGATTTAATTATTGCTTCAACTCTTTTTTCCTTCGCATCTGCATCTCCTTCATCTCTCAATTCTTTCTTAATAATAGGAGTAAGAAATTTTACATTGGATGAATCAATTTTTATGCAGTCTCCTTTTGCCGGAATATACAAGGGACCATAATAATCTTCATTCCACTTTGAACCCACGGGGTACAATTTATTATTTACGTAATCCTTCGGGATTTTTGTGCCGTCGTATTTATAAGTCTTGTTCTGTACTTCAGGAGTTTCATTTATGTAAAGTTTTTTATCAACTATGGTAAGAGTATCACGGGGGATTGCAACTAATCTTTTCAAATAAACCACTCTTCTCTGTCTTCCCATTGTAGAATATACTACAATTTCATTTCTTTCCGGAGAGTGAAAATTGAACAGCCTTTTTTCAAATATTGATTCATACACTCCGTAGTAATTATATCTTACAAGAATCCTGTCACCAATCATTAAAGTATTTTCCATACTGGAAGTAGTGATGCTGTGAAGCTCGAATGTGAAATCTTTTATATAGCTTGTATATAAAAATCCTGCTACAAAAAATATTATATATAAATAAGTTTTGTTAAACTTCTTTAGAACGTAAAACTTGTTAAGCTGATTTTTTATAGAAGTATAGACAACATGAATAACAGGAACGGAAATTAATACAGCATTGCATATTATAAAAAATATTGAATTTAAACCTTCCGATAGGTGTATAGAAATGTAATTTACGAATACAAATAGAATTGGATAAATAAGCGAGAAGTATATTGCAAAGCGGAACTTCCCTATGTAAAAATACCCAAGGCCGGGCATTATTAAATTATAAAACGCAGCAAGTAGTAAATTTCTTGTTCTGTATTTTTTCTTTAAGGATTCTTCTCTCCCCTCAGTTTTTCGGCCGGTAATTGTTTCCGACATAAAAATTATTTTGATTTATATAGAAATCCTGAGGGAATAAAAAACTTTACAACTAACTTTTTATTGAGAGATATTAGAACGGCAAGTCGTTCGGATCCTGCGGATCAATATGAACTTCCTCAGTGCCGGAATCACTTCCGCTTGCCTTTGCAATTTTCCATGCAACAAGCGTGTTGAAATATTTGGTTTCGCCCTGAGGACTTACCCATTTTCTTCCGCGCAAATCAAAAGTCACTTCCACATAGTCACCCACATTGAATTTGCTCAATGCTTCGCAGTTATCCTGCTGCATTTCCATTGAAATGGTCTGCGGATAGTTTGCATTTTCTGCATACTCAACAACAAACTCGCGCTTCTTGAATTTTTCCGTTATGTTTTTAGTTTGAAATATCTCTAAAAGTTTACCTGATAATGTCATTTAGTATTTTGAATTATTGAATAGAATTTTATTAATTTTATTACTTAGCATCCTTTGAACCCGGATCCTCGTCTTGTTCAAATGATTTATCCAGATATTTCTTTGTCAGTTTATTACTGTATTTATTCACGGAGGTTGCAACTGTAACAATTGCAATTACGACTATCAAAATAACTACAGCTACCCAAACAAATGTATCCATAAAGCTCTCCTTTAAAAAATATGCCGCGATTCATTTCTAAAGCGCGGCAAAGATTATTATTGATTATCACCGGTGGCCTGACGGAATTCTTTTTCAGCCTCTTAGGACTGACAGGTCATTAGTGTTCAATTTCTTATTACAAGTTCATTACGAATTTCTCATCTTGAAAAGATTCATATCTCTGTAGACTCTGATTTTCTTTGCATTGGTAATGTTGTTAATTCTTTCCAAGGCAACCTGAGCAGATGCTACATGAGGAGGAATGTTTTCTGATTTTGAAATATTTATAATGTTCTGTACGATATCATAAATGCTTGATGCTTTCTTCATAGCTCTCTCTCTGTTGTAACCTTCAAGCTCTGTGTAAACATTGATAAGACCGCCTGAGTTGATTACATAGTCAGGAGCATATAAAATGCCTCTGTCTTTTAACATCTGTCCGTGTTTCTTTTCATCTTTAAGCTGATTGTTTGCAGCTCCTGCAATAATTTTTACTTTTAATTGCGGAATTGTATCATCATTCAAAATTGCTCCCAATGCTGCAGGTGAAAATATATCTGCATCGATTGAGTAAACATCATCCATACCAACAACTGTTGCTTTGAATTCATCTACCAACGGTTTCAGTTTTTCTTCATACATATCGCTTACAAAAAGTACTGCGCCTTCTTTATGTAAAAACTTACATAGATGCTTTCCAACGTTTCCGCCTGCGCCCTGTACTACAACTTTTTTTCCGTTCAATGAGTCCGAACCATATACTTCATGCGCGCATGCCTTCATACCAACATATGTTCCGTATGCTGTTACAGGAGAAGGATCTCCGCTTCCGCCTACTTCTTCAGGAATACCTGTTACGTGACGTGTTTCCATCATTATATATTCCATATCCTTTACGTTAGTGCCCACATCTTCAGCAGTGATATATCTGCCTGAGAGACCTTCAACAAACCTTCCGAATGCTCTGAATAACTGCTCGGATTTTTGTGTGCGTGAATCTCCTATGATTACTGCTTTACCGCCGCCCAAATTCAGCCCGGCTACTGCGGCTTTGTAGGTCATACCTCTGGAGAGTCTTAATACGTCAACAAGTGCTTCCTTATCATTTGCATAATGCCACATTCTCGTTCCGCCAAGCGCAGGACCTAAAGCAGTATTATGAATACCGATAATTGCTTTTAAACCTGTTTCTTTGTTCGAGCAATAGACAACCTGTTCGTGTTCCAATTCATCAATCAATTCAAAAGGTGTTTGTGAAATATTTTCCATAAAGTGTTTAATTAGATTAACTGATTATTAAGTATATTAAAGACCGGAAATAATTCCGGCTGTATAGCCTTTCTTATATTTATAAATACGTCATCTACTGAAATATGGTTCATGCAAGTCGGTTCCTGGCAGCCGTAATCGTGTCCCAGATACAAACAGGGACTGCAAAATTTATCGCTTTGAATAAGAACAGAGTTTTTATTGTAAGAACCCCATTTGATTGGATTTGTGGGACCGTGAAGACCCAGCGTTTTTGTTCCTACGCAGGAAGCTATGTGCAGCATGCCTGTATTACTGCAGACTATAAGCTTCACTTTTTTTACAAGAGCTACTACATTATCAATCTCATATTGCCCGGCAGTGTTCACAACATTTTCGCCAATGCCTTCGGCTATTTCATCGCATCTTGCCTTTTCAAACTTCGCTCCGGTTATCAGTATGATAATATTCTTATCATATTTTATAAGTCTCTTACCAAGCGCAATATAGTTTTTGACCGGCCACTCACGGGGTAATCCGTTCTCCCCGCATCCGGGGTGCAAGCAAATTACGGTACGGTTTTCAAAATTGTGAGTAGACCAAAACTCCTCTGCAAATTTAAAGTCTTTATCATTTAAAAAATACTCTAATTTTTTATCCTCTTCCGTGATATTTATTCCCAAAGGCTCAAGCAATGCAAGGAAATCTTCCAGCTCATGACGGTCTCTTGTATGGGTAATCACTGCATTAAAAAGGAAATGACGGTACTGTCCCTCTGTAGAAAAGCCGATTGCGTAATCATATTTTGTAAGAGCGAACATCATTACGGAAATCCTCGGCCACTGCTCGGCATCTATAACGACTTCATATTTCTTTTTTCTTATCTGTTTTAAAAAATCAAAAAAGTGAAGCGGATGCTTTAAGTATGAATGAATATCTACGCTGATTAATTCATCTATATAAGGAATTTTTTTTAAGATAGAATAATTTATCGGCGAGCATACAAACGTAATTTTTGAGTTCGGAAACTTATGCTTTAAAGTCCGCAGCGTAGGAATTAATAATATGGCATCCCCTATTGCTGCAAGCTTGATGAATAAAATGTTATGGATGTTTTCAATCGGAAGGCGCTTCCTGCTTTTTAAGAAGAAGGCAAGAAGTATTACAATTGGAATCCCAACGTATCTATCGAATATTCTGAATAAAGCCCGTCTTTTCATTTATATAATTTACAACTATTTCCGCAGGGTTTAAAGTTCATAATTTTGGGGGGAATAGTAACAATGGGTGAGGATGCCTTCCCCCTCCTTTATAAGGAGGGGGGCAGGGGGAGGTTTAAAGATTATTTGCTATAAATTCACTTATATTTCTATACAACTCTTGGACCTTTTTGATATTCATTTATACCAGTCATAACAACTATTTTCTCCAAAGTTGCTTTATTATTACAAAATAAAAATCTATTACAATTTATGGCAATATTACAATTAATTTCTTCAATATTTTTTCCTCCTATTTCTCCATATCTGAAAATAGTCCCTTCATCCCAGATTGTTAAACAATGCTTTGAAGAAAGAGAAATACATTTAATTACTCCTGGAGTTTCAATACCATATCCATATCTACTGTTAATATGAGTCTCGTTTGGTATCAATATAAAGGGATTATCAGAAGTAATAAAAGTTTCTTCATTATTTGAAAGTAAAATACTCCAATCTTTATTTAATAAATGGTATGGCATTTTTTCTAACATTCTTAACATCACATACATAGTTGTTTCTCTAGTATTTCCAGAATAACCAAAAAGTATTTCTAAAGGTTTACGTCCATCTTTAATTTCCGGCATTCTCCATTCTAATTCCCTATTTGCTTTATCATCAAAATCTTCTAAAAATTTTTCAAATTCTGGTGTTCTATTTTTAAATAAGGAAATGAATTGAGCTAATATCTTTTTTGATTCTTTATTAATTAATTTTCTTTTAAGTATTCTTTCAAATATTGGTTTAGCTTGAGTTTCAAGGTCTCCAATAATATTATCTACTGTAAAATCCTTTTCACCATTTGCCTTATAAAGGGTGTAATAATTATCAATTTTTGCAACTTTTTCTGTTAATTGATATCTATATTCATTCTTTTCTCTATCATAAATATGAATTTTTGAATTTGTATCAGCAAAATATTTCAAATAAAAATCTGAAATATAATGTTGTTTCTTTGGATTACTGTTCTTTTTAATATTCACTTTTTAACAAAAGTAGTAATATTTAATTAGTAAAGAAATATAAGTGTTTTTGTTAACATAGACTTTGTTATTAAGAAAAAGAAATATTTTGAAATTCACTTATTCCTAATAACACTTATTAATTACCATAAGAAAATAAAAAAATATTTGTATATTTGGTTAAATATAACTTTATGCTGAAAAGAACCACTGTAAAAGCTAGGATAGAGGTGCTTGAGAAAAAAATTGATGCTTTATATAAATTAGATAAAAAGAAAGATTGGTGGGATAAATTAAACTCAATTTCTAGTTTAATATCTGGGGGAATAATTGGATTAATAGCGTTAGTTTTTACGATTAGTTATAATTCAAATCAATTAGATCTTCAAAAACAAAACTACGAAAATCAAAATCAGATTCAAAAAATTGATGTGACTGATAAATTTATAAAATACCTTAACTCTACAAACGTAAGTGAAAGAGAAATGGGGTATGAAGCTTATAGAATGTTAGGATATGAAGATTTAGCTATCAAATATATAGAGACAAATAATGACTCTTCAGGAATACCTTTTTTAAAAAATATAATTAAAAACTCTAACGATTCTTTAAAAAAAGAAAAATTATTCGAGGTCATAGCGAATATTCATAATACTATGTTTAAAACTCTAGTTACCTTCCCAAGATATAAGATTAATAGAAAATACTATGATAAAGGATTATATAAGAAAAGAGTCGAGAGATGTTTAAGAATATTATTGTACAGAGAAACTTCGGATAGTACTTATTTACTCAATAATTTCAAACTTACAAATATTTTGGAAAAAAATGATGCAAAAATTGAAGATGCAAATGACAATTATTATTCTCCATATACGCGAACACCACTATGGATTTTAGTTGATGTTTACACAAAAATTGTTAATTGGAATATGTGGTATGGTGCAGGGGTACAACTAAAATTTATTGATCCTAAAAGTGAATTGAATGAAAAAAATTGGATTGCTGCGTATGTTAAAGAATGTCTCAGATATTATGAACACCCCAACAACGACAGAAATATAAAAATCAAAGAAAATCTAAATTGCTTGTATTATTTATATTTAACCGAAAACTGGACATTGAATGATTTATATACTGATTATGGACCTTGCGGGGATGAAAGAGTATTTTGGTAAAAAATTGAATTTTTTAAATTCTAACTTTACCATCACCTAAAAAAAAAATTCTACTTTACATTTATTCCCTATACCTACTAATAGGTAAGCTTTTCTTTTTTTATAAATCCATTCTGTTTATATTATTACCGCCCGAATGTTCTTCGGGTATAATCTCAACTTTACATAATAACCTTTCTCAATTAGCAATTAATAATTAACAATTAGCAATGAACAGCAAAATAAAATCCGACTATTTCACGACTTTTAATATAAACCTGACAGGTTCGGAGATCCTGTCAGGTTAAGTTTAATTCGTAAAATGACCTGACAGGATTAAAAACCTGTCAGGTCTGATGAAAATAAAACCCGACTTTTTTCCGACTTTTTTTAAAAATAAAAATATCGGTATTGAAAAAACAATATCGGAGTTTATAAAACCCGACAATTAATCATCAATTTTGAAAAAAATTTAATAACTCGTAATTCGTAATTTGAAATTTGTAAATGAAATAATAACCCGACTTTTTTCCGACTTTTTTTAAAAATAAAAATATCGGTATTGAAAAAACAATATTGGGGTTTATAAAACCCGACAATTATTCATCAAAATTTAAAAATTTGATTTCTGAAATTACAAATTTGAAATTAAAAGAATCCGACTTTTACCCGACTATTTTTAAAATAAATGTTTTCGATATTGAAAGAACAAAATGAACAAAGCCAGCCTTATAAATTTTCCGTTAAGAAAATCACGAGAACAATCGCTAGCGAGAAGTATGTCTGAGCGAAGCGAGTTTACTTCGAGCGCGATTTTCGGAGTGATTTTTAGGGAAATTTATAGTCCGCCTAGGCGGATTGATTTTTTTGGTTCTTTTTGTATCAAGACAAAAAGAACAAGAGACGCAAGTATTGCGTCTCTACATAGCGATATAGATGACTGGATTCCTGCCTTCGCAGGGATGACAAACATTGTGTTGTTTAGTGAAACATAAATAAAAGCACTTTGTCCACTGAAAACATGTCTGAATCCCTTACGGAATTTATTCAGCAATTGATGCGGGCAGGGATGACAAATCCTGCGAGTACAATTACGATACTTACAATACTACAAACGGCAAAAATTTATTTTGCACTGACAATGACACTTGAAATAAATATATTATCAATTTAAGACTTATATTTTGACAAAAGACAGCAACACAGAAGACAAACAGGATTACACAGAGCTTATTGAAGAGGCGCTGAAAGTAAGGAAATACTCGTATTCCCCCTACTCAAACTTCAAAGTCGGTGCAGCAGTGCTTGCATCAAGCGGCAAAATTTACACAGGTACCAATATAGAAAATGCTTCCTTCCCTGCCACAATCTGCGCAGAGAGAGTTGCATTTACAAAAGCGCTATCAGAGGGCGAAAAGGACTTGCGCGCAATTGCAATCACGTCATCGTACGATGAATTTGTTTTCCCGTGCGGAGTTTGCAGGCAGTTCATGGTTGAATTCAACCCTCAGCTTACTGTCATACTTGCGCTCTCGGCAGAGAAGTACGAAATACATAAGTTAAAAGATTTACTCCCATATAGTTTTACTTTAAAATAATTTTAACTGAGCGAATTACTTTGAATGAATCTTTACAAATCCGCACGTTCAAAAAAAGCGGACACATTGAAGTTGTATGCGGAAGCATGTTCTCGGGCAAAACAGAAGAGCTTATAAGAAGAATCCGCCGCGCAGAAATTGCGCGACAAAGAGTAAAAGTTTTTAAACCTAAGATAGATACACGCTACAGCGATGTTGAAATCGTTTCTCACAGCGAGCAGTCATATCCTTCGGAAATGATTGAGAACGCAGAGGAGATTTTAGAAAAAAGTTTTGACTACGAAGTAATCGGAATAGATGAAGCGCAGTTTTTCAGCGATAACCTTGTAGATGTCTGCCAGAGACTGGCTGACTCAGGCAAGCGTGTAATTGTTGCGGGACTTGACCAGGACTACCGCGCGCAGCCGTTTGACCCGATGCCGAAGCTTCTTGCAGTTGCAGAGTACGTAACCAAGGCAATGGCTATATGTGTTATCTGCGGAGCGCCTGCAAACAGGACTCAGCGCAATACACAGAGCAGCGATAAAGTGCTTGTCGGCGCAAAAGACCATTACGAAGCAAGATGCAGGCTGCATCATACAATCCCCAACGAATAATTTTAGAAAATTTTTATAACAAATTAATAGAAAACTCATACATGAAAAATTCTCTTAGACTGTTTCTATTTTCGCTTTTATTAATTCCCGGAGTGATTTTTTTATCATCACTGAACGGATGCTCTGAAAAAGATAAATCGGATGTGCCGAAAGATGCTCCAATAAAAGCAGGACTTGTGTTTGATATAGGAGGACGCGGTGATAAATCTTTCAATGATGCTGCATTCAACGGACTTGAACGCGCTAAGAAAGATATGGGAATTGATTACGAAGTTATCGATCCGGGTGACGGCGCCGACAGAGAATCTGCTTTAAGAAAACTTGCTTTCAAAAAAGGAATTTCGATTGTATTCGGTGTAGGATTTATTTTCACTGAAGACATCACAAAAGTTGCTACAGAATTTACGGATAAGAAATTCGCATGCGTGGATTATTCTATCGATGAAAAGACAATGATACCTGCAAATCTTCAGGCATTGGAATTTAAAGAAGAAGAAGGTTCATTTTTAGTCGGCTACCTTGCAGCATTAACTACTAAGACTAACAAAGTAGGATTTTTAGGCGGTATGGAATCTGCTTTAATAAAGAAATTTGAAGCAGGTTACAAGCAAGGCGTTAAGTATGGCAATCCGAATTGCGAAGTATATTCAGCGTATGTAAGCGTTAATCCTGACGGATTTAAAAATCCCGGCAAAGGAAAAGAAATCTGCTTAAGCCAGTACGATAAAGGCGCAGATATTATTTATCATGCCTCAGGATTATCAGGCTTAGGATTATTTGAAGCTGCAAGAGAGAAAAAGAAGCTTGCAATCGGAGTTGATCTTGACCAGTCAAAAGAAGCTCCGGGATATGTTCTTACAAGCATGGTAAAAATGGTTGACCAGGCAGTTTACACAGCAATAAAGGAGTTAAGAGAAAACTCTTTTACCAAAGGAGCGAAGACTTTAGGCTTAAAAGAGAAAGGTGTAGATTATGTATATGATGACACAAACAAGAATTTAATTCCGGATGATATCCGCAAAAAAGTTGAAGAGGTAAGAGCAAAAATCATCAGCGGAGAGATTAAAGTAAGCGCTAAGTAAGAATTTTAATTAGAAAGTATTAAGCAGAAAGAGGAAAGCTTTGAAAGAGGCTTTCCTTTTTTTATGTCCAGTCCCAGATTATAATATCCCAGTTTCTTTTATCAGGTGAAGTGTAGTTATGCAGCAAATCAAATCCAATCCGCTTGTGTGCATTTATTGAACGTAAATTTTCAGTATCGATTTCCGTTACAGCAAAGTCATATTTACCTGAAAGCAGTTCCTTGTATTTTTTGTACATCTCATCCAGAATTCCAACTCCCCTGTATTCACGGGCAACACAAACCTGACCAACAACAATATAATTGTAATCCGAAAGCTGCTTTCCTTTGTATTCCAGTTTATCAAAAGTATTAAACATGGGAACAAGCACTTCAATGTCATTTCTCAGCTCGGGTCTCATTGCAAGCAGATAACCAATTACGGAATCATCAGCTTTAGCAATAACGGCGTTTTCCAACAAATTCATTTTATGGAGAGTATCAAAATCATGATTGACCGTTACAAATCCCTGTGAATTCTTTTGCTCTCCAGTAAGATTTTTGGGAAGATTTTTCTTCTGAAGCTCAAGGATTTGCTTTAGTTCTTTGTCAGTCTCGGCCTGTTTATATTCGAACATTTTAGTGAAATAAAGAAGGGGCTTTCGCCCCTCAAAATATTTTATATGCGCTTATATAAATCCCTTATATTAAAGGAAGTTGTACTCCGCTACTGAATAGTGATTTTAATATTTAAACCACCTTCGTTTGATGTACGCGGAGTAATGGCAACTGTATTTTCAGTAGGCTCTGTTTTGATATATTTATAGAACAACTGCATGGCTACTTTAGAGCTAAGGTTGTACTGTACAGACGGATTTATGGTCATCTGAGTAGAACCTGCACCGGGTCGTTTATCTCTTATACCTCTTGGATAAACATAATCTATGGGGTCATTTAAAGTCCTGGCAATAGTGAGTGCAAAAGAAATATCATTCTTCAAAGATAATCCAAACAGTGGTATATCAAAACCTGACTTTGTAAAGTTAGCATTAATACTCCAGTCGCTTGTATTTGTAGCCTGAATAAGATTTGACTGAGGATTTATTATATACGAGGTAGCTTTATTGTATTTAAAATTCGCAGTCATATTACCGCCCAATAACTGTTTGAAATTAAAGTTTAATCCGATTAAGGGATTAAAGCTTTGTACAACCCTTTGATTAGTAACTGTAGTAATATCTGTTTTGTCAGATGAAGTGCCTTCGCTGTATTCAGACTGGAAGCTGTTATCAAGAGTAACTGACTGAGCAAACTGAGCAAACAACGGGAATTTTTCCAGACCAGTAATAGTGAGAGTCCAGTTCGGGAATGCAAAACCCTTTAATTTTGATTTAATTGCATCAGCAAAAACAGTACCTGTAATAGAATCGCCTTCAACAGTAAAATTTTCTACATTCCCAACGAAGAAAGTTGAGTAACCTTTGGTTCTTAAGTTCGAAACACTTGTCGTACCTGTATCATTTCCAAAAGGTCCTGTATTGAATAAACGTGATGTATTATTTCCCCACGAGGTCTTGAAATTGACACTCATTCTAATAGCTTCAGGAAAAATAGGACTTATAGTAGTGCTGAACTGTAAATCATTACTTAAGTTATAAGAATCGGACATATTATTTACATTAGGATATCTTGGACCCGGGTCTCTGTTCAATCCCAATTGGTACATTCTCGAAGGTCCATATTTATCATTTGTTGTAGGATAGAACCAGAAGTTGGCAAAACCGGGAATGCCTGAGATATTCGTATTGAATACCTGATTTGTCTGTGTTACCGAAACTGTAATATTATCAGGGAAAAATGTTTTAAAAATTTTAAACAATTCTGCGGGATCAGTTTTTCCGCCTGTTGTAGAATCACTTCTCAAATATGACTTTATCCTGAATTTACCATTGGGATCAGTTGTACCCGGTGGCTGAGTGTCACCTTTCTTGAAAATATTAAAAAGCTCGGATAATTTTATATTAGCCCCGGATGTAACGGAATTTTGAAATCCTACATTATAACCAATGTTCTGAGTCGTATTAGGGTTAGTCCATCCGTACGTAACATTATAATCAAGATTAAATGTCATAAATTTATCTATGACCGGGAAATTAAATTTCGGATGCATAAGTACTGACTGAGTATAGTTGAGGTCTTTACCGAAATTAATGACTCCGTTATTGAAAAATATATCTCCGAAAATCTCATTTGTAAATCTTTGAGTTCTTAAACTGTCAGGATTGGTTTCAAGTCCGGTCAAATCACTGCCAACTCTGAACTGATAGCTTCCTGTCATATCTACAATCCAGTTCTCAATAAATTTCCAATCAAATCCGAAATTTCTATTGGCACTGAATATACGAGTTGTCGCATCTGCATTTAAAAGTCTGCGCTGCTGCGATTCATTTTTAGTTCTGCTGAAATCAGTCCCTGCATTAAAATTAGATGTAAATAAAGGAGCCATTCCTATAAAAGGAAAGAAGAAATATAATTTAGCATCTTTATATTTTTCACCTAAAGGAAGAAGTTTCCCTAAGTGAATATTAACTTTATCTGCTAAACCAAAATCTGTTGCAAATGCTACACCTCCGGTAAGGTTAAACTGGCTCTGAGATGAATATGTATTATCTCTTGAGTTATTGAGATTAGCATTTAGATTGAACTGAAATCTGTTGAGTATATGAGTCACAAGATAATTATCTACAGGAATATTAAATTGCATTCCTGATATATTAATACTGTTCTGAACACCCAACGTTTGCGATTCGAAAATAAGATTTTCACTCTGGTCTTTTGCAAGCTGTGTATTACCGGTTGAAGCCAGAACCTGCTGATATTTCTGGTCGGATGCAGTGGTTACATCTACATCTGTTCCCGGGAAATATTTAGGCTTCAATAAATTTTCGCTGTGTCTGAATGTAATAGGCAGCGTTAAAAAATTACCCCACTTATCAGAACCGAATAATGAAACCAATGCATTATTAATCAGCTTATGAGCATTGAATGTTGCGCTCAGATCCCAGTTCTGTCCTGTATTTCTGCTGCCAACTCTGGCATCAATTGAATGGAAGTTCGGATCCACTTTGGAGAAGTTAAGGTTCATGAGCATCAAATCAGAGAGTTTTAAACCTGCCGAAAAATTATATGCATAACCATTATCATCATTTACTTTCAATAGCCGGATTTCATTAAACCATGTACTTCCCGTAATTGTAGAATTAAGTGCACTCCGGTTTTTTTCCACACCGAGAACAATTTCCCGTATAATATTCAATGCCGGATTTCCTTTTATAATATAGTATGCCCCCGGAGGGCCGTTTGGCACAGGGAATGCCTGTGAAATTCCGGAGGAGTCTCTTGCTAGTTTTATAGCAGTCAGGTCTGTAAAATTAATTGTAACTTCATTCTGTGAATTCCATGGCTGCCCCGGACGAACATCAGGATGAACCGGCGCGCGGTACTCATAATAGTTATTTGAGTCAGTACCGAAACGTACAACCATTGCAGCATCGTAAATATTTTCATTTGTATAATTAAACGTCGGGTCACCGTTAACAAATAACTTTAATCTTTTATAATTAAACAAATCCAATGGGGCAGAGCCGTAATCTTTACGCGCATATTTTCTATCTCCGCTTGTTGAAAGATTTCTTACATCAATAGATAAGGATTGCTCGTTTGATTTTGTATTCGCTGAATTCTGATTTATAATTGTCTGTCTTAGAATATCGCCGCCTACAGGACTTTGATATATCTGAGGATTTTCTTCAATACTTACTACAGAAATACTGTATGAAGTATCACCTTTGTTTGGTTTTACCCATTGGTTACCAACTAAATTTAAATCTACCAATGAAATTCTTATTGTATCTGTTAATCCTGTAACCCATATTCTTACATACTGAACATTGTTAAGACTTCCATTCCCTATATTTTGAGTAAACTCAGAGAGCGGTATTCTGTACTGCGCCCAGCCGTTAGCTCCTTTACCGACAATTCTTGAATTATTTACAGTATCAAGCGAAATAGAATATGAACGATATGAATCGTATGAATCAAGTGTTCCGTTCTTGTTTAAATCTTCAGTATCAGGTTTATTTCCGCCGTCATAAAATCTGTTTCCTTCCGTTCCATTAATTACATCGTAATTAATATTTCCATTAGCATTATCATCCAAACTCGGGTCACCTCCCAGTCCCGGATACTGTCTTACTTCCAAACTATCAGGAAGCATATCAAGACCTATGTCTTCATCAACTTCTAATGTTCCATTATTGTTCTTATCTTCTGTATTTAAAATTCCGTTTGGAATGGCATCTTCACTAATTAAACCTAAATCAATATTCAGTTTAGCATTCTGATTACCAACCAGTGATACTTTGCTATCCACACGCATACTGAACTCAATAAAATTTATATTTTCACTTTGTAAATCAGTAGTTGTCGAATTCAGATATTTCATTATCCCATTAAACGTTTCAGCTTTATGGGTTGCCATAGTATCTCCAAAATCAGGGTTATTGTACTTCAGGTTATAATTATATTGTCCTCTGTTATTCGGGTCATACGTAATGTAGAAAGGAGTAATTCTATCCTGACCTGCTGCAACATCACGCAGCGGATAAATATCTTTTATGCTGACATCATTAGGAATATTATACCAGCGCATACGTCCCCTGAAAGGCTGAAACTTTCTTGTAACTGAATCCGGCAGAGATATATTTGAAGTGTTTTTATAAGTTGCAGGGATAGAACTTACAGTCCATGAACTGTAGTTAGAGCCCATTGAAATAATTTTCTTAGAGCCTTCCATATCATCAACGTATGCTACAGACTCATTATTATCGGAAGGAATCTGACTCTTCTTTGTATTAGGGTCACCTGTTATCATTGCAAACTCACCTTTAAAAGTAAATCCTGATTCTTCTTTAGAGTTAAATCCGGGAAGAGTATTAACAACTTTAGTAAGGAATTTTGATTTTATTTCAGTTGTAAAATCTACTCCGAACATTGAGTTATTTGTAGGCTCTTCACCTATTCTTACCTTGTCGTTTAGCGTCTCCTGTTTCAGGTTAACATAAGTAAATCCTAATGATGTTTTATCGCTTATTTTGTAATCACCGCGGGCTCCTATGAATGTTTTTGATGCAAGAGAAAATAATTCGTTCTGCTCATAAGAGATTTTCAAATCTTTAGATTGCAGCGCAGCGGCATTTTTAATTGTAACTGTACCCGTGGTATAATCAACAGAGTAATCCTGATTTAATACTAACGGAGTTTCTCCGACTTTTACAGTTACGCTTCCTTCAACAACATTAAAGCCAAGGTTAATTGTACTGTTTACCCCTGCTTCCCCTCTTGCTTTATAACTTAAGATATATTTTGAGTTATTAGGAGCAATTCCTGCTTCAGATTTTAATTTTGTGTAAATATCTCTGAAGACTAAACTTGTATCACCCGTTGCAGTAAGAATAGGCTGATTGAACGGTTCAAGCGTAGGGAAAATTATATCTCCTGTTTCAGTATTTACGGTTCTGCCCTGCAAGAAGTCAAAGTTATTATCCTGACCTAACTGCGGACCTTTACCTATGAATCTATCGAGACCGGTCACTTCCAATAACGACTTTCCGTTCGGCAAACTTGGAGATGGTGTAGGATTGGATGGATCTACATAGTTAACTTTAAATTCAAAACCATCTTCTACTATTCTTGAAACATTTAAACGATAAATATTTTTCATCTTCAACGCCCATGCAAGTGTATCCGTCTGAGGCACAATACTTCCCGCCTTAACCATTTTTAACACTAAAGTATCCTGAGCATAAGAGTTAGAGTTCGTTCCATATGTCTGCGAAGGAATAGTTCCGTAGCCAAGAGTAGAATATGATACGCCTATATAATCATTATCCTGTACAGGGGTTTTCAAGCTAATAAATCCTGCCTGATAATTTACGGTATATTCTGTCGGTGATAATTTTCTGAAAATACCAAAATATCTGTGTCCGGGAATTTGCTTAGGCGTATAGAAAGAATCACGATAATTTGTATTTGCCCCCGGAGGCAAAGGGGGTAAATCTATTAACAACGAAGCGTTCTTTCTGTCTGCTGTTGTATTTTGTGTCTGCACCCAGACTTCAAAATTAGTATTGGATACCTGCCTTGCAATATTTTCAATTGACTGCAGCTGTCCGTCTTCCATAAAATCCACAAAGTTACTCTTGTAAGCCGTATCTAAGAAATAATGATTATCCGAATAATTATAAACAGCAATGTTATCTGAAGTCTGTGAGGAACCGCTTGAAAAATCCTTTGTCTCCTGCTTACTTTTCTTCTGAGAAACTACGGTTGTAAGTGTTAAAGGGCCGAGTTTAAATTCGCCTCTGATACCAAATAAAGCCTGTGAAGATTGTATCAAGCTGCTTCTGGTATCGAGAGATACGTTACCTGCTTCTATTTTCTGAATAACTTCATCGGCATAACCTTCGTACTTCAGTTTCAACTGGTTTTCAAAATCAAATGTTCTTGTTGTGTTCCAGTCAGCATCAATGCTAAGTTTATCACCTACTTTACCACGGGCTGTTACCTGAACATCCTGCTTAAAGTTTATATTGTTTTGAGTATTATCTGAAACCTGTGTGTTGGTCTGCTCACTTGTAATTTTCTGATAAGAGGCAGTGATATCTATAATCCCGTTTATACTAAGATTAATTGTAGGCGGACCGAAGATTGTTTCCGATTTAAACGGCAGCGGTATTGTAATATTTGTAATTTTTTCAAAGAGCTTACTGAGGTCATCCTGAGTATTTCCCTGAAATTTTGCGGAGACGATATCATTAAATATGCTTCTTTGCTTCTGTTCACCCAGTAATTTTAAATATGCATCAATAGACATAACAAGAGGCGCTTTTATATCTTCACCGTTGAATGTCTGCCGAACTATAACATGGTTAAGCGAATCGAATGTTACTTCATATTTTATTTCTTCGGAATTTCCTAAAATTATTGGTGAAATTGTGGTATTTGGCTTTGTTCCGTAAGTATATGGAGCAATGTACTTGAAATATTTTATACGCGCTGTGGAGTCAACAGGTAACTTTCGGATAGAGTCCTGCCGGGCCTTATCAACGGAATCCAGGACTGAAGTAAACGACGAATCCAGCGGATTACCGGTAATAATGACGATATCTTTCCCTCTTCTTCCCTGAGCATGTGCATCGCCGAAGGAAGCAATAAAAGTAATGAAGATGGCAAGAAGGAATAAAGTCGATTGAAATGTAATGTTTGACTTTAATTTCAATTACACTCTGCTTAAATTAAAAATCGTAGAGGTCGTCTCGATAAGTTTTGTTTAAGGTTTAATTTGTTTTTTGTGCCTGATTGCTTAACAATAATATAAAATCAAATCTTTAAAATATAGAAAAAAATTTCTACCTGCTGAATTCACTTCCGCTAAAAAATCCGAATCAAAGGAACTAAGAGTTTCATTGCTTCGTTAAATAAAAAATAATTTTAATCCGATTTGCAAAACCAAAAAAAAATCTTTAATGTTAAAAAGCAAAGTTATTGTTGTTCTGTTTTTATGCTTATTTTTTAATTTAGTTCCATTGTTTAACTCTGGCAATGTTTTCTCTCAGTTTGAACCGCATCCGGAGCTTGACTGGTTCACTATTGAAACTCCGCACTTCTTTATTACATATCACAGCGGAACAGAGAGAACAGCCAATACAATCGCTAAGATTGCCGAGGAAATATATGGACCTATTACAGCCCTCTATCATTACGAACCCGATAAAAAAGTTACTTTCGTTATTAATGACGTTTCCGATATTGCAAACGGAGCAACGGACTACTACGGAAACCGAATTGAAATCTTTGCTTCTGCATTGGATTATGATCTTCGCGGTACCCATAACTGGCTGCGTAATGTTATCACTCACGAGTTTACTCACGCAGTGCAGATTCAATCATCATTAAAGTTTTCACAGAACGTACCGGCTATTTACCTTCAATGGCTTAATTATGAAAAAGAAAGAAGACCTGACGTGTTATATGGTTATCCTAATGTCATTGTCTCTTACCCAATATCGGGCGTAGGCGTTCCTGCCTGGTATGCAGAAGGTACTGCGCAGTATCAGAGACAACAATTAAGCTACGATTACTGGGATGCTAACCGAGATATGATTTTAAGAAGCTATATTCTTGACGGTAATCTGCTATCATGGGAAGAAATGGGACAGTTCTCTTCTATAACATCTTTGAAAGCTGAATCAATTTATAATTTAGGATTCGGACTTGTAAGATATATTGCCGCAACGTACGGAGAAGATAAGCTGAGAACAATTTCACATGCTCTTGGTGATTTAACAAACTTCTCTATGGATAGAGCAATGAAAGACGCATTGGGAAAAGACGGCAAAGATGTTTACTTAGAATGGAAAAAGTACTTAGAAAATGATTACGCTCAAAGAATGAAAGGCGTTAAAGAAACAGAAGTCAAAGGTGACTTAATAGAGAAACTCGGCTTTGCAAACTATTATCCTCAGTTCTCACCCGATGGTACAAAAATTTCATATCTATCAAATCAGGATTATGATTACGGTGCGACAGGATTGTTTGTATATGATTTGGCAACTAAGAAATCAAAATTGATAACTGCGCCGGTTTCTACAAATTATAACTGGTCACCTGATGGTTCAAAAATAATTTTTGCAAAAAGAAATACTCCGCCGACAATACATGGCGCAGTTGTATATGATTTATATCACTATGAATTAAAGACAGAAAAAGAAACCCGCTTAACAGAAAACTTAAGAGCATACTCCCCTTCTTATTCACCTGACGGAAAACAAATTTGTTTTGTGGTTAACGGTGACGGAACAATGAATCTTGAATACGCAGATGCTAACGGAAAAAATTATGAGCCGCTTACCGCTTTTAATAACGGAGAGCAGGTATTCAATCCGAAGTTTTCACCTGACGGAAAATCAATCATCTTCGACTATGCATTTGAAGAGTCAAGAAAAATTGTAAGTGTAGATATTGCAACAGGAGTGCTTACCGATGTTCTTGGTGATAAAGGTGTCGACTACAGAAGCGCAGTGTTTTCTAAAGATGGCAGTAAGTTATATTATTCATGTAACGCTACAGGAATTTTTAATGTCTATCAATATGATTTCGATTCGAAGCAGACATCGCAAATCACTAACGTAACAGGCGGCGCTTTTATGCCATCAGTTGACGGCAAAGGCAACATAACATTTTCTGAATACACTTCAACTGGTTACAAAATTGCTTTGCTTAATAATTATAAAACTCATGCTGCAGGAGAATTAAAAGCATACGATAAACCTCCGAGATTAATTCAGAAATATGCGGAGAACTATGACCCGAATCTTCCTGAAAATAATTATAACTGGGATTCACTTAAAGCATTCAACGATAAGAATTTTGTTAAGAACGAAAAGAAAGAATACAGAAGCCAGTTCACTCCTTTATTCTTAGTCCCGTTATTAAGAATTGATAATTATAATAAAGACGGAAACTTCCTTGACGCTATAAAGCCCGGATTATACTTTTTCTCCAGTGAAGTTATTAACCGCTATTCTATTTTCGGCGGAGCAGCGATAAACAGAAAAGGTGAAAGAGATTTATTCGCTCAGTTCGAGTATGATAACGGTATGCCTATCTTCGATAAATTCTTTACTAGAAAACTTGGCTTTGAACCAAAATTTACATTTGCAGGATATAACGTATCACGTTCTTCAACAGGACAACTTCTTGCAGGCGCAGATACATTAAACGTTCCTATTACATATGATTTGCTTTCATTTGATGCAGGGATGTCATGGAAGATGATAAATGTTAATCACGATTTCAGATTCCTCTATACATATAGCAAATACGCTTACAAGCTTGATGCATTTGCATTGCCGTCTGGAGTATCAGTCCGTTCTTCCTCTGAAAATTATTTCCTTGCAAGCAATTTTTCATTCGGTTACAGATATAATTATGAGCAGCCCGGAAAGAACTCTGATATAAATCCCATAGGTAGAAAAGTTGATATTCAATATGACTATGAAGTAAGTAAAATAAATCCCGATATTGTTGTTAATGATGACGGAACTACAACAACATTATACGAGAACAGAAAGCTTCATAAACTTCAGGCTGAACTAAGCCAGAGCATCAGCTTATTTAAGACACACTCACTCGGCTTAAAATTAAAAGGCGCTACAATCTTCGGACCTCAGGTAGAAGATTTCTATAACTTCTATGCATCCGGATTGCCGGGAATGAAAGGATATCCTTTCTATGCAATCGGCGGCGGAAGAATGGGAGTTGCAACTCTTACTTACAGAATGCCATTAATACAAAAAATTGACACCAGAATTTCTCCTCTGTATCTTGATAAGCTTTATTTATCAATCTATGGAGATTATGGTAATGCATGGGATGGTAACAGTGTAAATTTTGCCGACTTCAAAAAAGATGTGGGCGCAGAGTTAAGATTGCAGGCATTCAGCTGGTATGTATTCCCTACAAGTATCTTCCTGAACACAGCATACGGCTTTGATCAGTTTACAAAACGCTTTCAGGGTACAGATGTAACTTACGGTAAAGAGTGGAGAGTTTACTTCGGCGTGCTCTTTGGATTTGATTTTTAAATAAGAATTTTGGATATATCGTAGAGACACAAAATTTTGTGTCTCTACGAAATTGATTGTAGGACCTGACAGGATTTATTCGCCGCGGCGAACTGTCAGGTCTTTTTTTATTCAATTGTTATTTATATGAAGAAAGTTAAGGTGGGTACTACTACTTCCAGTTAAATTGTTTCCACTTACGGGATAATCCATGTAGCAAATGTTAAATTAATAATTGGATAACGGTTTTAATGCATAAGCAACAGTGAACGTCGGGTAATCAACATACAATTCCCTGTCATCTTCATCTTCATTATATCTGAATCTCACCCTGCACTTATCTCCGGCATCATCAATACAATACAAAAAAAGTACAGAAGAGCCTGAACTCTCTTTTGTTTCATAGTCATAGATGTCCAAAACGTTTGTTGAACTGGCAAATATTTTAATCCGCTGGTCTACTATATCTATAGTGATAAGAATATTAGTTGTCTCCCAGTCTGACCATTCGCTCCACCGGCCGTGCTTATATTCCATATCAGATGTATATTTTGCACGAAATTTTATTATATCCTGAGCTTTGCAGTCAATTGATAAAAAACAAAAAACTATTATGATTAATAATAAAAACTTATTCATACTGCTGATTTTTTTTGAATATCAATATAAATATCTTTTTGTATTATTTCCATATATATAATATATATTTAACTTATCCTGTACACTTTTTTAACAACTGAATACGCTCCCCATGCAAAAAATAAGGCAGCAAAAACATCAATGGTATAATGCGCTTTTTGCAAAACAACACTTGAACCGACAATTATTAAGCAAAAGAAAAAAAAGAACTTCATAAATGTATCTGCCTTCAGATTATAGTCTTGCCCCGATATTTTTTTCGCATTAAAAACTATTATTGCAAGAAGAGTCAGTGATGCAGTGTGACCGGAGAAAAACAAATCCTTCTGAACCATACCTCCTGTCCCTAGAAAAAATACTATAGGGTCTCTTAAGTCAATTGCTCCGGCAGATACATCAAGCGGAGTTATATACATTGCAAACATTCTTATCCATACCATAAGAGCATAGCAGTTAAATGCAAACATTAATGTTCTCGGCCTGAATGAATTATAAATTATAAATGTGATGAGGGCGACGTAAATTACAGGAAATGCAATGATGTTTAGATCTATCGCATTGAAGAAATTGAAAAGCGGGTCATTGATTTTTACCGAGTAAGTCCTTGCTTCGTTGAATACAAGAAATCTTGCAAAGCTGCTCATTGTAAAAACTAAAAATATTACTGTGAGCGGGAAAAGATAAATATTCTTCCTGTCAGAAAAAAACGTTTTCCAGATGGATGAGTAACTATTCATTTACTATTCTGTCTTCCCCTCATTCATAAGGGGGAATAGGAGGAGGTTTAAGTTTCAATAACGGCAATTGCTGAATTAGTATACAAGTTTAAATCTTCAAGTAAAATGTCTCCATCACTCTCTCTGTATTTATAAAACGTAATAATACAATCTTCAAACCCGCCTTCATTAATCATATCATATGAAACAACCATTTTAAATTTTTTGTTGGGAAATGTAAACGTCAATTTATCTTTTAACTTAAGTATAAGCTCAACTCCAATGAATAACAATCTATTGTCCCGTATATTATCAGCTAAAAAATCGTTAACAAATAATTTGTTAGCAGAATATTCATATCTTGAATCATCATCATAAAAATTTGTACTCCTGAGTAAATCTGTATCAATTATTTTATCATCAGTAGTGTAATATCCATTGTTATAATAAATTTTACTATTTAAAAATTCCTGATAATATTCTTGATCTAAATTTAAGGATGAGATAGAAATAGGAGAGTAACCTTCAATGATTTTTCTAAAATTGAGATTATATTTTGAAAAGTTTTCGAGCATAAATTTATAATTCCATTTGGCTTATACCTCCCCCTATCCCCCTCCTTATAAAGGAGGGGGAAGAATTGCGTGAGAAAATTGTACTAAGTGATTCAGAATTCTATACTTACACCTGAGTTAAAGTTTCTGTTAGGGGCTTGTGTTCTTTCAAGCTCCTGATACTGAACATCAAATAAATTACTTACTGCAAAAAATACTGTGAACTTATTTGAAAATCTTTTTGAAATTTTGCTATCAACTACAAGATAAGCTTTCGGTTCTTCGTATTTATAAAATAAGTCCTCGTCAATTTTGCTTACATATTTTCCGGTAACATTAAAATAAAAATCTCTGTAGTTTAAATCAGTTGTAAAATTTATAAGATGGTTTGGTTTGTATGGTAAAAAATCATCTGAGCGGTTAGGAGATAAATCTCTAGCATCCATATAAGTATAATTTACGCTGAAGTGATAGCCTAAATCATGCTGCATAAATCGGAATCCTGATTTGTAATCAATCATAAATTCCACACCTTTTATCTGTGAGTTTGCAATATTCTGAACCTGGAACGGTCCGTATATTCCGCCTCCGATATTTACGTATTGAATAAGATTATCGTATTCATTTATGAATGCAGAAAAATCAATCGTGAATCTGTTCTTATATTGTTTCATAAATCCGATTTCATAACTTACCATTTCTTCAGGCTTCAGGTTTGGATTGTAAACAAAATCAAAACCGCCGAATAATTCTTTCTTGAAAAATAATTCAGCTATTGAAGGTGAACGGAAAGCTCTTCCAACCAGTAATCTGTATGATACATTATTTAATAAATTCCCGCTGACTTCAGGTGTGAACACCAGTGAAAATTTAGGACTGAACTGAGTAGTTGCAGTTCCGCCGACAAATAGATTTCTATCAATTCTTCCACCGATAGTTGAAGTTAAAACTTCATCTCCAACATTATTTGTAATAATTTTAAACTGATCCTGCGCATATACGCCAAAATTATTCTGCTGCTGGTCGCCATAAAGAATTGCTTCGGGATTTGAACGTACTATATTCCATTGAGCATCAAAGCCTGTAATGAAATAATTTTTTCTTCCCAGCTGAAAATCTACCTGTGAAATATTTCCGAAGTTGTATGAATTAATATATGTATTTAACCCGTCAACTGTTGAACCAAATTGAGCTGATACCGGATTATTCGGATTATAGAATGATTCACTAGCTAAGCTGTAATAATAAAATCTTGAAGTATATTTTGAATTTGCATTCGGAACAGCTCTGTAATATAAATCGTAGCTTGATGTTTCTTTTCTTATCCTGTCGCCCAAATACATCGGTGCTGTTTTATATGGCTCAGAACCGCTTCCTGCATCTTTTCTCCAGTAATGGGGATATGCAGAATTTGATTTTGTATATTGAACGGTGAACTCTAAATCTCTGTTTGCAAATAAATCATACATAAACTTTCCCATACCGCCGTAAAATTCATAGTCAGTTTGTTCAGCATGTCCGTCGTTCTTTTTATAGTTAAAATTTAATAGATATGAAAATTTTCCAAGTGTGTTGCTATTGATTGCATCAACACCTTTGAATGTCTGCAGTGAATTTGAAAACTTTAAGCTGTCGTTAAGCTTATTATAGAATCCGTAATTTAGATTTATTCCTGTGTAAGAAGTATAAGTAGGCTTTTTTGTTATTACATTTACAACTCCGCCGATTGCAGATGAACCGTAAAGCGAAGAGAAAGCTCCCTTTACAACTTCAGTTCTTTCAATAATTGATACCGGGATGAGTGCCCATAATGCTCCTTTAGAATCACCGGTTAAAGATGGTCTTCCATCTAAAAGAAGAAGAACTCTGTTCCCTATACCCCCGCCGGCAACATCAGATGAACCGCGGATTGAAAGTGAGTTTACATTTATTCCGCTTGTGCGTGTAACTGCAACACCTTCAACTCCCTGCAATACGTTATCGAATGTTAAAATATTTTTATATTTAATATCATCAGAAGTTACTATAGAAATAGATGAAGGAGTCTGCTGCAGAGTCTGTTCAGTTTTAGTAGCAGTGACATTTATTTTTTCTGTGTTGATTACATCGGGTGAGAGTTCAATCTTTACATCTAAAGAAGCTTTTTCAGTAAGTACTATATCCTTCTCAGCTGGTTTATAACCAATCCGCTTTGCTAATAATTTATAAATACCTTGTCTGAGACTGTTAATAGTAAAAATTCCTTTTAAATCAGTAGTTGTCTCGAATACTTTTTTTCCGCCTTCATCCTGTAATATAATTTGAACGGAATTTACAACTTCATTTGTTTCATTATCGAGAACAATACCTTTTATACCTGTTTCATAATTTTCATATTCGCTTTGTGAGAAAGCGATATTCAGGAAAAGAAAAAAAACAGGCAAAGCATATAATGCTCTGCCTGAAAATTTTCTTAAAATATTTATAAGATTATCCATTATAAGGATTAATATAATTTCTTAGTGGTATCTGCCCAGCATTTGAAATCAATACCGGTAACGCCAGCGTTATTTGTGATAGTTGCTCTTGATGTTGTTGTTACAACGCATGAGTTATGTGTTGTATCACATCCGTAAACACCCATGATAGGGCTTTGACCGCCGGTGTTCTTTCTGAAACCAACAGACACGGCATAATTTCCATTTGCAACATTGGATAACTTATATGAGTATGACTGATTCCATTTTCCAGTTGAAGAATTTCTTGAGATTCTTACTGTATCATAAGATGATGGACCAGCTGTCGGAGGCCATGATGAATAAGCAGCGATAAGATATGTTCCGCCTGTTGATACAAAGCCTGTATCTACAAATGTTAATGTACCATTGATTGAGTTCGCATCAGGACCTGATGGAGTTACTACAGTGTCGTCACTTTTACAGCTATAAGCAATAGTTATTAAAGCTACTGCGCAGAGAACAAATACAAGATTACCGAAGAATTTTGTTTTCAATTTTTTAAAACGTTTGATTAATGAAATGTTTTTTTCTATGGATGATTAGGTGTGCGAGAAATAAAAAAGCTTAAAATAAACTAATTTTAAATATTTTTGGTTTCTTATTTATACACAGTCTAATTAAAAATAACTAAAACCTGCTTTATTTTCAAACCTAATTTTTATCTTTTTTATTTATTCTTAATACGTAAGAGTATCAAGAAGGTTAGGTTATCTAAAAAGCTTATACAAAAATAGTCACAAGTTAGTAAGCTATCCTATGACTTTACTCAAAAAAAAATGTGATTTATATCATATTTTAAAAACCCTTAAAAAAAGCTATAAAATGAATAAACCACAATATTTTAATAAAAATTACTCTCAAAAATAATTTTTTTAATAAGTATTAGATATGCGAAAAGAAAAACTCAGTAAGTATTTTTTGTATTAATTGTTCTTGAACGTTGAAATGATTATAATTTCGGCTGGAGTTTTCTGAAGTTTGGATTTATCCACAATCCCAGAAAGTAACTTCGTATATAAAGCATTATACTCGAAAAATCCTTCCACTCCCTGAAAGAATTTCTCTCGTCCGGATTTACAAATGCGTATCCGTATAATAAAATTGTTTTATTGAACATTGTCCCGTCATCAAGGAAAACATAACGGGAAATTTTGCCTGTTGAATCAGTATCTTCATTGTTAATATCTTTAACAAGAAATACTTTCTCGTTCTTAAGATAGTTCTCAGTGAATTCTGCGCAAAGAGCGCCGAGCAGTTTTATAGTATCGGAATTAATTCCTGTACTTTGTGAGAGCTCGTCTATTTTTAGGGAATCATCTTTTGGAGGTGTGTTAATTCCAATAAGCTTTACTTCTAACCCGTTATCTGTAAGGAACCGATCCCCGCTTAGAATTTTTTTTACTCTTACCTGCAAAGAATCCTGTGAATAAATAATATTTGCAGATGCTAAAAAAAGTATTAGAAGTATTTTGTAATTCAGAGCGAGTTATTTTGCTTTAATTGGAATTTTAAAATAATAAATCTCGCAGTCTAAAACAGTATTAAATCGTGAATATCATTATAAGATATATCAAAACAAATAATACCGAAACTGATACTTCAAGCACTCTGCTGGAAAGTTTAATAAATGGTTTAAACATGGTTTTTATAATTTTTGGTTAACTGATACACCCTTTATTACATTTCCTGTGCCAAAGCAAAAGTGTGAAAATACATGGGAATTACAATGGATTTAAGATTTTTTACATTTCTCTCAGATAGTATTCCAATATTTACTGTAGTTTGGATACTATATACATTTTAAGGAAAAAATATTGATTTTTAGCTACTATTGCGCTTTTTAAAATAAAATTAATTTTTTGAACTAAATTTCAATTTTTAGATAGATAACCTTAGTAGTACAGAACCTTCTTTTTTACTTAAAAAAATTAACGATTTACTCCATTGAATAATTATATTTCTTATAATATATTGTTAAGTCATGCTCACATATACTAATCCCTCAATTTTTTCCCTCACTTGTATTATCTTCCTCTAAGAAAATTTGTACATCTCTTTATAATTCAAAACCCTCGGATTTTAATACCCTTTTCAATACATACACTCCCTCAGTTTTCTTCAACTTAAATTTCAATTAATTTTGAAAAAGGAGATTGTTATGTTCAGAAAATTATTTTTACTCCTGGTTTTATTCAGTATGTCTGCTGTTTCTTTTGGAAATTCTATTTATACAAAAGAGCAGATAGATGAGCTTTCCCGCGTTCAAAGTAAAATTATCTTGAACGGTGATGCAATTAAAGGTGAATATGTTAGTGGTGCTCCCCGCATAGCAGTAAATAAAAACGGGATGACCCAAAGTTATTTTACGGATAATGCAACTGCAACATTTTATAGATTGACCGATGTAAGAAATTATTATGATATTCAGTCTAACGGTACTGCAATGCAGATCTGGCAGGACCCTAACAATCTTGATAATATTCATGCTGTATATATGCTATCTTCAGATCCCGGTACAACATGGCCCGATAGAGCCATGCAGTATTACTTCAGCTCTGACAGAGGAACTACGTGGACATATGTTTCAAGAGTGCCGTCAACAGGCCGTGCAGGTTACGGAATGGTTACAGGTCTTCCATCCGGTGCAGCTATAATAGCTCTTCACGGAGGATTTGGTGCAAGTACAAATGTAAGAACTCAAATACTTGTGGATGCTTTCACCGGACTTGGTTCTTTTGCTATCTTAGACGCAGGCGGTGTTGCAAATAAATATTCATGGCCCAGATTAGTATTAACTCAGTCAAGCTCACCGGTAAATAAATTTGTATTTTGTGCATCTTCTCTTTCACTTGCAGGACAGCCTGAGGATTCAGCTTTTATGAATATCGGCAGATCTTTTACGTCTCCTGACTTTACCGGATATAAATTAATTAATTCAAGTCAGGCTGAGACATATGCACTTGCAAGAGCTGCAGACGGAAGAATAGGTCTTGCTTATATTGTTGATAGAAACAGATTCCCTTCAGATTACGGAAGTGTCTTCTTCACAGAATCAACTGATAATGGTAACACGTTCTCTGCAGCAACAAAAATTTTCTCTGCTAATTTCGGAACAGATTCTCTTGGAGGATTAAGAGGTATTTCTCTTTTATATCAGGGAAACACTCCAAAGGTAGTTTTTGAAACAATAAAGCAAACAACAGCAGGAAATTATTTCGGAGGCGCACCAAATAACATTCGCTTCTGGTCGACGTCTTTACCGGGAGCAGATCCAAACAGAAGCATAATAATTGCGGACTCTAATAATGTTCCTTATGCACCGATGGTTGGCTCTAATGATGTTGAAGGTCCTGTATGCAGACCGTCAATAGGACAAGCTTCAGACGGTTCTGATTTGTATGTTGCATTTATGGTACAGAATGAAGCAGTAGGAGGAACAGATTCTTCATCTTATACTGATATTTATCTGACTGTCTCCGGAAATAATGGCGCATCATGGAAGAGACCATTTATTATTACTCCCACTTCTCCAAGAATGGACTGGGCTTATGTAACAGTTTCACCTATAAACGATAAAACTGCAAATACTGATTATATAAATATGATTTGCCAAAGAGATACAATTCCTGGAGCGAATGTTAATACCCCTAATACGGACACATATGCAGACCCTTTTTATATAAGAGTATCTTATCCGGCACCAGTAGGAATAAATCCTGTAAGTTCAATTGCCGATAAATTTGAACTTAAGCAAAATTATCCTAATCCTTTTAATCCTGTAACAAACATAAGATTCTCATTACCAAAACTTGCTAATGTAACTCTTAAAGTTTATGGAGTAGATGGAAAGGAAGTAGCGACATTAATCAATGATGAAATAGTCAGCGAAGGAACAAAAGAAGTATCATTCAATGCAACAACACTTGCCAGTGGAGTATATTTCTACACAATCACTGCAGGAGATTTCAGAGAAACAAAAAAGATGATGCTGTTGAAATAGATATAGTATTTAATTTTTAACCGGTTATTAAAATTTCTTAAAATTTATTTTGTAAAGTTCCCTCCCCTTACTAAGGGAAGGGTTAGGGAGGGGTTAAGATAAGAGCAAATCAAATTTGCTTACCTTTAACCACCCCCTTAATCCCCCTCCTTGGTAAGGAGGGGGAGACTTCATAAAATTTTTATTCCTTAGCTTTTAACTATGTTAATTGGAATAAATTATTTTTTCATCACAAAATTCCAACCAATCATCTCGCACCTCTTCCTCGTATTTAGGTTGATGTAAAGAGGAGGGGCAGCGGTGGTGACATATTAATGCGTTACATTACAATTCTAATTAATTCTACATTGTTAAATTTAAATTCTTATCATACATTATTGTAGAATTATTCTCCCCTATTAACCATATCGCGAGTAATATTAATTTATCTTAAAAATTATGAAAATTGAAAAATCAAAAGTCCTAATCACAGGCGGCAGCCTCGGCATAGGAAAAGAAACAGCAAAATTATTAGTAGATATCGGTGCAAAAGTGATTATTACCGGCAGAGATGAAGCCCGTCTTCAGGAAGCTGCACAATACACCGGGGCAGAGCCTTTTTTGTTCGACATTTCGGATTATAAAAGTATTCAATCAAACTCAGAAAAAATAATTGAAAAACTTGGAGGAATAGATGTACTTATAAACAACGCCGGTATAGGTGAATTTAAAAGACTGGAAAAAATTGAAATAGAAGATCTTGAAAAAGTTTTTGCGACAAATGTATTCGGGCTTACCTTGCTAACAAAAGAAATGTCGAAAATTTTCATGAAGCAAAATTCAGGCAACATAATTAACATTGCTTCAACTGCTGCATCTAAAGGTTTTGAAGGCGGCACCATTTATGTCGGTTCAAAATTTGCATTAAGAGGAATGACTCAATGCTGGCAGGCAGAGCTAAGAAAATTTAATGTACGAGTATGCCTGATAAATCCAAGCGAAGTTACAACTGCCTTCAATAACGATTCAAGAATTGAAAGAAAAGAAGACAGAAAAAAATTATCTTCAATGGAAATTGCTTATACTATAAAATCTGTTCTTGAAATGGAAAATAAAGGATTCATTCCTGAAGTAACTGTATGGGCTACGAATCCGTTTTAACTAATTTTATATCGGGCAGAATTTTATTATTTGAAAATCTGCCTGAATTCCCTTCCGGCTATATCCCCTGCTTTTTGAATTTTTTTAATCAGCGCTGAAGTTTAAATTTTAATTGATACATTAAAAATCCACATCATCCATAGTTCTTTTTAATGGTAATCATTTTAATTATTCCAAAAATTAAAATATTACTGCCATGAAAAAAATCTATAGAATTCTGATCATTCCTGTAATTTTTTTCTCAGTCCTCACTTTATCCTGCACTAAAACAGAAGATAATCCTGTAATCCCGCCAACAACCGGAAGCAACGGAACAACCGGTACTTATACTTCTACTACTAACGGTAGTCTTGATTATGATGAGTTCTCATTAGTTGTAAGAAGCGGAGACGTACCTACTCTTACAGGCGGCGGAGCAGGCACGGTAATTTTTTCTTTAAATACATCAAGCACAATTGAAAGCGGATATCCTTCAATACCGGCAGGATATACTGTAATTGGGAAATATCTGAAAGCAGGTCCGGAATCATTTACGTTTAATTCCCCTATACGAATTTACTTCCCGGCTGCTAGTCAATCTACTCCACAAAATCTAACTGTCTTCTATTATTCACCTTCATTGCAAACATGGAAAATTATTCCCACTTCTGCATTGGATACAGTTAAAAAAAGGATCGGCATAGATGTTCTCACACTTGGATATTTTGTATTAACAAAAAGTTCAGGTGGTGACAGAGCAATTGTAGGACCCGGAGGATGTTTTTATGACCATTTGGAAGTTTGGACTAATTATTACTTGACTGTAAGAAGCATCGTACCTCAAGATCCTGCCGTGCTGAGCATGTATGCTGATGGATTTGTTGGAAGGACGTTTTCGGGACCAATATTTTTAGGATGCCCTATAGGAACAACAAAGGCTATTGTTCCATTAGGCACAATAGAATTCTGGCTGTCATATTCTAATTGCCAGGGTCCGAATTTTAGTGTTTATACGTACACTGCGCCTGTATCAGTTACTGTTACAAATCCGTTGATATTCAACGGGTGGTCAACTTATGATGCTGTAGTATATGTTCCGATTGGAATACCAAGCGGAGGTACCTGGGTACAAGGAAGACCTACGGGTACAGGCGGATGGGCTCCGCCAACGGTACCGTATGGCTCAGGTGTATTCCAAGCTACTTTAACATGGACAAATTCAACATCTGCAACAGCAGATATGGATTTGCATTTGTACGGTCCAAATAATCTGCATATTTATTATGGCAACAGAAGTAATTCTGATTTTTCATTGGATAGAGACTGGCAGTCAACACAGGGCAATGCAACTGAAAATATTTACAGTCTGAGAAATGTAATGCCTAGCGGCGATTATACGGTGAAGGTAAAAAATTACGCAGGCGCAACAATGTCGTTTAATACAAGAGTAATTTTAAACGGAGCGGTCTCGAATTTTTCAGGCTCTCTTGCAAATAACGTGGAGACTACGGTGAAAACTTTTACAATTCCGTAAAATAAATTGAAAATAATTTTTAAATTATTTTAAAGATGAAATAGTTTTTTAAGAAGAATTAAATAATTTTACATAATAGTTTAACTAAAAAATAAAACCTGAGAGTCCGTGTTTAAAAAAACAAGAACAATCAGGTTTTTCAGTTTTATCTTAGCCGTCAATTCCCATCGTTGTATCAAATACCCCCCACGGGTATCAAACTTGTCGATTAAATTAGAAGGAATTAAAAAGTAATTCCTGCAGAGATATAATAAAAATCATACTTATAAACGCCGGTATTGTTAGTTTGAGAGGAATTAAAGATTGAATAGATAAGAAATGATAAACAATTTTTCAAAGTAAACTCTGTGAGTCCCCTTACAACTTTATTTGGCGGAGCAAAAATCTTGACTGCGTTTTCAATCAGCACCATTCCGCTTGTTTCCACTGCAAGTGAAACTGCATTATCACGCAAGTTTGCCATTGGAATAAAAAGATTCTTCTGATGGTTTGCATATATGCTAAGAAATTCAAAAGGCTTTATAAACATTGCAGGAGAGAATTGAATATTAACGCTTCCGTTATAAAATCCTCCGAACTTAACATTGCTGTTCACACTCTGAATTAAATCGAAACGATAACTCTCTTTTAATTCTACCGGAGCTTTGTAAAAACTAAATTGAATAGATTTCATCCGTTCATACTTTTCATCAACTGATTTTTCAATTTTCAATTCGGAAGATTTCATTGGAGTTGAAAATAAAAAATCTATTCTTTCAGGTTTGGACTTTTGGTCAATAGGATACGGTTTGCTTTCCTGTGAATATGCAAATTGCGCAAGAGAGCAAAAAAGGAGAGTAAATGAAATATGTCGGAAAATTATCCCATAGCTAACAGAATAAATATTTCGCTATAGTAAATGTAGTGAATGTGAATTAAGAAGTAAAGGATTTTGCAGAGGGCATCAAAATAAAACCCGTCAGTTCACCGGGGTTATTTTACTGACAGGTTTTAAAAATTAGCGGCGAAAAACTTACCTATGACGCAGGCAGCGCCATATTTTCCGCCGTGGTATCTACCTTTTATTACTTTAAAACACACATTATTAAAGCTTTTTCCATTGAGTATTTGCAGGGGTATTTTCTTTAATAATTAATTTAAACAAAGATATTATTTACCTATATTGATTACAAAAAGAAATAAGCAAAAAATCCTGTTAAAAAGATAAAAATTCCGGGACTATTTTGTTCATTAACAGCAATTTAGTCAATCAATTTATCCTGTTAAAATGCTTACAACTCAGACTGCAGAAATACTCAGAAGCTTAGATAAAACTGAATTAAAACGATTTGGAGATTTTATCAAATCCCCTTATTTCAATACAACTAAACCTCTGGAAAAAATTTTTGATATAGTTCAAAAAACATTTCCGGAATTTGAAGGTGAATCACTTAGCAGGGAAAGAATTTATAAAAAACTTTATCCTTCTGAAACATATAATGAGAAGAGAATTAAAAATCTCTCTGCTGAATTTTCAAACCTGCTAAAAAAATTTCTTGCGCACGAATATCTCGCTAAGAATAAACTTCAGATGGATGTTAACATCACAACGGAATTAACTAAGAAAAATCTTAATAAAATTTCTGAAAAGCTTATTGCAAAAAGCCTGATTGATAATGATGACGGATTGCTTTCTATAGCTGACAGATTTCATTATGTCTATCCCCTCAATGTTAATCACGCTCATAATCTTGGAAATCTGCGTGAGCATGGCTCGCCTGAATACCTTCAATCCGATATTGAACTGATAGAAAAGCTGATTATCTTTTTTATGACCAATATTTATCAGCTGTCTTTTTATGATACAATGAATCATAAGATTTTTATGATGGATGAAAACCCGATTTTGAAAGTAGTTGCAGGCTCTATCGATGCAGAAAAGATTCTTTCTTATATGGGAAAAACAGGGCACGAGTATACATCGTACCTTAGAGTACATTATCTATTTCATTATTACTCACAAAATGATGTTACGGAGGAAAAATATCTTGAATTTAAGAAAGAGATATTGAGTACTATCCGAAAAGTAAAAAAGCTTGACCAGACACAGTTTATTTTCAGAATGATACACATGATTATTTCTAAACTATCCGTCGATACAAGAAAATATTACGAAGATGTTATTGAGTTTGCTGAGTTAATAGACGAGCTGGAAATATTTACATTGGCTGATGTTAAAACTTTTGATAACGGACCGTTCCGCGATATTTTCATTATTGCTATTGCTTTAAAAAAATATGACTGGGCTGAAAACTTTGTAAATAAATATATTAATTTTATGAACAAAGATCTAAGACACGATACAGAAAATTTTTGCCGTGGAGTCCTAGCATTTAAGCGCGGGAAATTTGAAGATTCACTAAGACATTTCAGCGTAGTTAAAATGATTGATATAGTGGAAAAATTGAATATTCGTTTTTACTATATGATGAATTATATTGAGCTGAAATCTTACGAAAGCGCGCTCTCTGCATTGCAGTCATTCAGACAGTTCACTCATGACAGCGATGTTATTCCTGAAATGTTTGCAACGAGAGTGCAGGACTCACTTAAGTACTTTGCCGAGATAATTAAGTGTGAAGAAAAAGGTGAAAGAATAGAAGAATGGATGATAAAAGAAGTTGAGGAGAAAAAAGGAATAATTCATAAACAATATTTGCTTGAAAAAATGGAGAAGCTTATTTGAATAACTGAAACCACATCTGGATATGTAATTTTTATCAAAAATCCCTCAGTTATGGGTTTGCAATAAGACTGCAAAATTCGTATTTTTGATATTGTACCAAAAACGTGCCCGTAGCTCAATCGGATAGAGCAACAGCCTTCTAAGCTGTAGGTTAGTGGTTCGATTCCACTCGGGCATACTCTTTCCACTCTTCATTAGTTCAATTCCAATTAAATTTCGACAATATTATGGATAAAAAGATTTGTATCATTACCGGCGCATCTTCTGGTATCGGTTTTGCCTGCGCTCAAAAATTTCTATTAAACGGTTATACTGTAATTAACGCTTCCCGCAAAGATAAAATGCCTATTGATAATCCTGAATATGAGTTTATAGCTACTGATGTTTCAAAAGAAGATGAAGTTAAAAATCTAATAGAGAAAACTATAGAAAAGCATGGCAAGATAGATGTGTTAATTAATAATGCGGGGTTTGGCTTATTTGCAAATCTTATTGATTCAAAAACTGAAGACTTTGATTCAATGTTTGCTGTGAATGTCCGCGGTTTATATCTTTGCTGCAGATATGCTTTAAAATCTATGATTGAAAAACAAGCAGGAACAATAATAAATATCGCTTCAATAGCAGGTAAAACTGCTGTTCCCACAGCTTCAATTTACTCGGCTACTAAACACGCAGTTATAGGATTATCAACTTCACTTTTTATGGAAGTTAGGAAACACAATGTGAGAGTTACAACAATTTGTCCGGGTTCAGTTGATACTCATTTCTTTGATGCTCCCGGCACAATTTTAAATTCGTCCAGAGAATCAATTTTGTCAGCTGAAGATATAGCTGAATCATGTTTCCTCGCTGCAAGTTTGCCTGTATCAGCAACTATAGCTGAGATAGAACTAAGACCAACTAATCCGAAGAAATAATTTGGAATAAACACAACAAAGGGAACTCCGATTGCCATTCTTCAATTCTCAAACCCCAACTTGAGAACTTAGAATACGGACTTCCCTTAATTGTTACAAAAGAAGAAAACAAAATCTGATTTACTCACCTTTGAAGTAATATCCTCTGTCACTAACAGAAGCTTCACAACCTATCGTTCTGTTACCATCTTCAACATCATGAAATTCAATATTAAAATATTTAAGCATTGAAAAGCTATCTCCCCCGGAAACTCTGACACCGGGATTATTCATGGCTCCTTCAATACTTTCATTATTACGACGATTTGAGCTATCAAAACCTAATGAATTTTGTTTTTGAGCTACTGCAGGATTTTCATCCCAGTCACCTTCATCTTCTGCGGGATTTACATCTTCATCATCTGTATCTTCGCTTGTATCATCACTTAAATTTTCATTTTCCAATTCTACAGAATCTTCTCTTTCAATTGAGCCCCCATCTCCATCGGGTACCCCTACACCTGCTTTACTTTTTTCTGTTTGTTCCATTTTTTTCTATATTTAAATTTTAAAGTATAATTTAAGTATTACTTTAATCTTCTTCTTTTTCAGAATTATTATCCCCTGTTTCTTTCTTATCTTCCTCCATATTAACTCCTTCAACAGGAGTTTTTTTTACCAATGCTTCCTCTGTATTTTCATTCTCAAATTGTTTCTTATCTACTTTTGTATTCTTATCCATGATGATTTTAATATTAATTTATATCGTACCTTATTTCAGGTTTATCTTTTTTCTGTTCTCCGCCATCACCTTTTTCCGGTTTTTGAGCGATGTCAGGATTCTCTTCTTCCGGTTTGTTTTGTTTTCTTTCATCTGTATTGTTATCATCCGGTTTTTCCTGATTAGAATTATCTTCCATTTTCTGAGAGAATGTAACTCTTATTCTTTCCCCGCCAAAAAAGCTTGAACGGTTATACTGACCTGCATTCTGACTGATTCGATTCCATTCGGATTCTGAATTCCATTCATTGTTATTTGTATTTTCGTCTTTCATAACTTTTGATTTATGTTCTCAATAATTGATTTTCTGTTCGGGAACTATTGATTAAATTAAATTATATTATAAAACTTCTTTTTTAGCATTTTCAGATTTTGTCATATCATCCTGATGTTTTTTAGTCTGAGTCGATAGCTTCTCATCGAGTTTCTCGCTGCCTAAATAATTTTCGATGTTTGAATTACTATATGGAGTTTCTTCAACCGTGCCGCCCAATACTTCTTTAACCTGTTTTCTGTTAGCCTGAGTAGTGTGCAACGGTTCTGCGCTGTTATGTTCTTTATCTAATGATGCTGTTAAACTTTCCGGAGTTGTTCCTTCTGTTAGTGACGGGTTCGATTGTTTTTCTTTGCTATCCATTTTTATTGTAATTAAAATTTACTCACTTTCGATTAATACAATTACAAAGAGAATACCATTAAATCGCAGAAAGTTCTTAAAATAATTTTTCAAAAATTGCATTTTTACTCCGAAAATCTAACTTTCTAATTCAAATATTAATTCCAGTAAGTAAGTGGTGTGACAATGCGTTGAGTTATTATGACAATGTTGGCAGGATGTTAGATAGGAAACCTGGCTTTAAAACATCGCTACGGGGTGGGATTTTACTAATCCCTTTAGCGGTCTACCGACTCCGCAGCGATAAATTTCAACAGGTTCATTCTGCTTTCTCTTCTTTATTATTTTGTTTATTGAAAAAATCATCCGGAACAGTTGCTGTTTGCTTAGAATTATCTTCAAGATTTCCTTCAGGGTCTCTTGCTTCGTTTTTCGAATTATCATTCACTGCTCTTTCCTGATTTAATATTTCATCCTGCTGCATGTCTTCCGCTCCCGTCTGTTTCCACTGATGATGTTTATTATTTTCAGGTAGTCTTCCATCCACCATATCACCTGCAGGTTTTTCTCTGCGAGCTTTGTTTATATCGGATATATCGGCTTCTGCGCTTACGATATTTTTAGATGTATCCTTTTCATCTTTTTTGTCTTTATCGTAATACAATTTTTGTTCGCGCTCAATGTATTGCATAGCTAATTTATTTAGGTTTATAAATACTTTTTTAAACTCATTTTTTACCTCTTTTAAACTTCACTCTCGTTTAACTTACTGCTGTCGGTTCTTTCTTTTTCTTTTTTGTTCAATGCTTCATTCTTCTCTAACTTCTTATCACCCTTATTTTTTCCGTGACTGTATTCTTCACTCATCTTTTCATCAAGCTCTCTTGCATCGCTCATTTCAGCTCCGTTATTTTCGCGCTCTTCCGACGTCGCATCATTTTTTTTATCAATTCTATTTTCATCTGATTGTTTCACTTTTCCCCCTTCTGATGATTTTCTCTAAGCATCTCATTACGCTGGCTTGTTTCAAGTTTTGTTTTGCCTTCCTCATATTGAGTCGTTGTATCGCTGTTCAGAACATTTTTATTATTAGGACCTCTTTGTCCCGAGGGTTGCTTTGCAATTCTAGCATTCGGCTCTTGTTTCTGTTGAGTGCTCTTAGGGCGGTTTTGTGTTTGAGGATTGTACATGTCATCTCCTTTTTAGTTTGTTTCTACTATAGTATATCCTCAATAGCCGTGCCCCTTGGCACGCTCAAATGGCACAATTACAGTTAAAATTTCAAGGAATTGTATAATAAGGTATGACTCGAAGAGGAATTTGAGACAGGGCTGTCAATATTAATAGGATAAAAAATGGGGCTTTCGCCCCATTAACTTGATTCTACTACTCTTCACTTTTTCTTTCCTCTGCCTTTTCCTGTTCCTCGGCGAGCTCAATTTTTAAATCCTCAGTATTGCTTGTCTCTTTCTGCTCAGAGATTTCTTTCGGATAGTCTGCCAGCGCTTCTTCAGCCCCGCTTCGTTCAACTTCTTTTTTTATAGCTTCGTTTATTTTTTCAGATTTTTCAGGTGTCATGTAATTTTTCTTGGTTTAATTTGTTTACTCAGCTTTGCCACCGTCTTTCTGTGAAGGACGTTCAGGAGTTCCCTCTTCTACTTTTTCATCCATCACTTCAATTCTCTTTTTATCAGACTCCTTCTCTGTATCGCTTTCAGGAATTGAAAACCCAACATCGATTTTCTGTTCATCTATTTTTTCTTTATCAATATTTTGATTGTTATTTTTTTCTGCTTCCATGATTGTTTTTTTAAGTTATAAAATGAAAGTTACAATTTTTTGTTAAGCTCTATTTCTCTGTTATCATTTTTTGTATCTTCCTCTTCCTGTATCTTCTCTGCTTCTCTCTCCCTGTTATTCATATCCTTCGCAATACCATGTTCTTTGTTTTCGTCTGAGTACTGCTCGTCAAATTCATCTGAGCTTTCCCTTGCCTTATCTTCTTTTTTATGGCTCATTATTTTATGTTCATGATGCTTTTTCTCTTCATCAAATGTCTTTTCAAGGCTTGGGTTTCCCGGCTCTTTTACTGTCTCACTAAACGGTTTATCCTTCTTTTCGTAGTCACGTTTTTCCTTCTGTTCATCTTTGTTCAGAAGATTATCACTTTGAGTGTTCTTATTTTCTGTCTCCATTTTATTATGATTTAAGTTTGATTAATTCACCTTCTTAGCCTTATCAATTCAATTCCTGTACCTACGGGAATCGCATTTTTAGGCTGCTTTTAACAGGTTTTATACAAGGACCTATATACAAATGTCAGACTGGGGCATTTTTATGACAGAAGTGGCAGTAAAATAATCCTGCTATTTTTCGCTTTTAGGCATTGGATAAGGAACAATATTATCCTTGTGGCTCTTATGTCCGCCGAAAATATTTTCCATTATCTTCTGGCTGCCGAGGTGATTTTTGATGTGCGGATTCACGGGCTTCAAATTCTTCACTCTTACCTCTTCAGCTCTTGCTGCATTTAATTCTTCGTTCAATACATTAGCCATTTTATTATGTTTAGTATTATGTAGTAAGTAGAATGTATAAAGTAGTTTTGTTTTTCTTTCTACTTATTACTTTATACTTTATACAAAAGATTACTTCTTCCTGTTCTTCTTCATTCCGTCTTTTACAAAATCAAATCCCCTTGTCACAATTCCCCTATGAAAAATCTTCTTTCCCTGATTCTTATCTTCGTTCTTTTCTTCATTCATTATTTTATTGACTGAAATTATATCCTGTGACTTTTTTTCCGGTGATGCATTTTCCAATGCGGAATTCCTCCGCATCGGTATGCCTAACATCGGATTTAATTCCTTATTGATGAGATATATATTGGCGGGACTTTTATCTTCCAGCTTCTTATTAATTATTTCTTTCGGCTGCTCTGCATCACGATTAACATCTTTCGATTCATCCGCAGGTTCCTGAGTTGTGCTCATAGTCTTTTCTTTTAATTTTCCTGGGGAGTTTAATAGAGTAGTCATTCTAAACATCAGATACCACTTAATACGGAGTGCGGGAATAATTTATATTTATCCCATTAAAGAAGCGGAGCAGCAAGTCTCAAGTTTTATCTTCTCTTCTTTAAAAATCTTGAGACAAAAGTGCTGATGAAATTCGGTTTACTTGCAGCAGGCTCTGTGATGCCTGCTTCTTTGTCCTGCATTCGTTTTATTTCTGCCAGTCTTTTTTCATTAAATTTTTGACGGTTTATATCGGACTCTGTAAAGAATTCGCTTTCCTTCGAGTTTATATCGTCCAGCTTATTATATTGTTTGTTATTATCTGTCTTAAAATACTGCAGATACTTGCTAAGCTCATCGGCTGCATTCCGGTAGTTCTTTATAAGCTGCTGAAGGTGCAGGTCAGGTTTTGACTTCTCTTCGTTGTCTGCTTCTATTACTGATAATTTAGTACGCGAGGGAGTATCAAGCTCCTTATCAATTTCTCTTAGGAGAAGTTTTTCTCTGTTGCTCATTTATTGTAGTCCGGAGTTTAATTGCCTGGGGTGGGTACTTACATTGTAGTCATTCTAATTGTAAGATACCACACAATACGTAGGGACTAATTAATAATGAATAATTAATAATTAATAATAAAAGTTTGAATAAGTCGGGTTTTGCTTTTCAATTATTCATTACTAATTATCAATTATTCATTTAAAAAATGGTCGGGAAATAGTCGGATTTTTCTGCAAAATAATATTTATTTATAAAATGCCGCTAGCAGGGTTATTTCAATTACTCATTATTAATTATTAATTACTAATTATAAAAATTAGTCGGGAAATAGTCGGATTATATTTCTCTCTCGTTCCGATGCTCCAGCTTCGGAACGTTCATATTTTTAAATGAAATTTCGTTTCAAATGACGGATTTTTGACGGATTTTGAAAATCCCCCCTATTGATTTTACAATACATACGTTCTACTTTCTTAAAACAGTCGGGTTTTAGTCGGATTTTATTTCATAATATTTCAATTCAACCAATCAGGCCTTATAAATTTTCCGATTAGAAAATTACGAGAACAGGCGCGGCGAAGACGTTTGTCTGAGCGAGCGATAGCGAAGCGAGTTTACGTCGCAGCCCGCCTTTCGGAGTAATTTTCCGGAAAATTTATACAGCCTTGATTTTTTTGGTTCTTTTTGTATCAAGACAAAAAGAACAATCCGCCTAGGCGGATAACAACAATCCAATTTACAAAATTATTTTTTTTATTCAAATCAAATCTTCCCTATTAGCAGGTATAGTGAGAATAAAATTTAAAAATTCTATTCACAAATAATAAAAATAATATTTATCCTTTAGTTAAAATAAATTGAAGATAAATTTTATTTTAAATATTATTCGTCTTTCCCTAATTAAATAACCCCCTAATGAAACAATTTATTCTTGCTGTTCTTGTTCTTTCATTCACTGTTTACAGCGGATGCGCTACATTGTTTTCCGGCAGTAATTCTGAAATCACTCTCGATAGCGAGCCGCAAGGCGCTAAGGTGCTCGTTAACGGAGTGAACGAAGGAAGCACTCCTTTAAAGATCAAACTTAAAAAAGGAAAAGACTACGTAATAGATTTTGTTAAAGACGGCTTTCAAAAAAAATCGATGAGAATGAGCTACGGACTCGGAGCCGGCTGGCTTATCCTTGATATCCTCTGCGGACTTATCGGAGTTATCGTCGATGCCGCAACAGGCAACTGGAATGAATTTGACATGTCTGCCTACAAAGCAAACTTAGAGGCAAATCCCTAAAATTTAATTTTTTATTTTGTGATTAGTATCCAATCCTGCTCTTCTTTAGTGAGGGGCAGGATTTTTTTTGTGGGTAATTATAAGGGTTGTGGTTGTTGGTCAGAAGAACAACGACGGCTAAAATACTAAATTTAATATATTTAATATTATCCAAATAAAAATTACTTTATAATAATTGATAAACTATTTATTTAATATAACCCCCAATTATAATGGATAACTTGATTAATGAAGTTTATGAAATTATAAAAGATTATAGAGAAGACGAAGGTTCTCAAAATCAAATTACAGTTGAAGGTATAAAAGTATGGATACTTCAATTTAAAGAAGAAGATAGAGAGTTTATTTTAAGTGAATTGATTAACATTTTAAAAGAAAGATATGTTACAAAAGTAGATGCCATAAAATTTTTAAATGCTGTTATAGAAGTATTAACAGAAGAATCTATTTATCAAACCGAAGAAGAATTTTTAAATAATACTGTATTTTTAGATCTTCAAGAAGAAGGTAAAAGTCAAAAAAAGTTATTAGAACTTCTACAAGAATTTTTGCATACAAAATATAATTATGATATTAATAATTGCGGTTCAACCAGCAAAAAGTATTTTATATATTTAGATGATGTTTTATGCACTGGTAAAACATTTTTTGATGATATATATGATTGGTCGTTAAAGGAATATTCTAGTAGTAAAAGCAACAAATTAGCTATAATCGATGGAAGCGCTAAATTATTTCCAATTTTTATTTTTAAACATACACTCAATTATTGGAAAAAAATGAAACAAATAGAAATAAAAATTGGAAAGAAATTTAAAGAAATGATTGACACTAGAAATGCAATAGACATTGATAACGATAAAAAGAATGCATATTCTAAATTACAATTTTTATATCCATTAGAAACAGGCCAAGCCAACATTATTACGGATTTCAAAGATAAAATAGTTAGAAATTGTGATGAGTATATTAGTAAACAATCCTATAAAAGTTCTGTACAGGAGGAATTTTATAGAGCAAATAATACCCCTCGAACAGAAAACTTTTTTACTAACTTACAGAACAGACAAAGATTTGAAAATATTTTATTACTTAAAGGAGTTGAAATTTTAAACAACGCAAATATTACTAAGAACAACATTCGTCCTTTAGGCTACTCACTACCATCGACTAAAGATTTTGGTTTTGGGACTTTATGTTTTACTTGGAGAAATGTTCCTAACAACTGTCCCTTGGTATTTTGGTATAGTGGTGGAGGATTTTTGCCACTGTTTGTTAAGAGTCAAACGAATAATTTTAAAAAAAGTGAGTTAGATGAAATCTTTGGATTCTAATAATAAAATAAATTCGAGCGAAAGAATATACAATGTAGAACATGCTTGTGTGTTTAGAAAAACTAAAGAAAAGTTTGGTGGACTTTCTAATATGGCACCTGGTTTTCCTTTAATTGTTAATGGTATAAAAATTTTAAATTCTGAAGCTTTGTACCAAGCTTGTAGATTCCCTGATTTACCTGAACTCCAAAAAAAAATATTATCTGAAAAAAGTCCTATGACTGCTAAGATGGTTAGTAAACCTTATAGAGATCAAAGCCGCAATGATTGGGATTTAGTTCGTAAAGATATAATGTATTGGTGTTTAAGGGTGAAGCTTGCGCAAAATTTTATGTCTTTTGGAAATTTATTAGAAAGTACATTTGACAAACCTATTGTTGAGGATAGCACTAAAGACACATTTTGGGGAGCAATGAGAGAAAGAAATGATAAAAATATTTTACGAGGAGTTAATGCTTTGGGAAGGTTATTAATGAAACTTAGAGAGGAACTATTTTCATTGAAAAAGTTTGATCTATTAATGGTACCATCTTTAAAAATAAGAGATTTTAAACTCCTTGGGGAAAAGATTGAACCTATAGATGAAAGACAAAACTTTATTAATTCTTTACAGAATCATTGGAATATAAAACAACCTAACACTAAAATTAAATCTAAAAAGGAAGTCGAGAACCAAACATATTATGATATAATTGATAAACAGCAAACTTTACATAAAAATATTATTATATCTAATTTTCTGTTAAAAAAATCTAATCTTCTTATAAATTTTGGCACAGTATATCCACCAATGTTCCATAATTCGCCTACTAATGAATCCTTAAATGAAATTTCTCCTTTAAAACCATTAGTAGCTTATAATTCTTTAAATTCGACCATAATAAATATGAGGTCAAATGTAAAAATATTAAACACATTGAATTTATCAACGAATGAAAGTCTCACAATGGGATTGTCCAGCAATGAAAGTTTACTTGGAATGAGAATTCTAAATCATGATGAAAATGTATCCGATAAAAAGAGAAAATCTAAATCAAAAAGCTCCAAAAATACAGAATCCAAAAATAAAAAGAAAAATTCTACAGCAATTCCGCTGTTTCATCAATAATTTCTCTCCGAAATTCATTTATTCTCTGCAAAATAAACGTTATATTTGCACTTTCCATATAATTCACGCATCCCTGCCGATTGGCTATATTTAGAGTTTTTATACTAACAGTACTCGTTACACTATCCGCAATTGCCGGACTGAACGCCCAGATAAAGATCTACGAGCGGAACTCTTCCGTTACGTCTGCAAAAGATTCAAGCATCACAAACGATTCAATCAAAGCGCTGAATAAATCCCGTAACCCGCTTAGCGATAAGGGCTTATTCTTCGAATCATCCACACGCCGCAAGCTTATGCTTAACGGCGACTGGAACGTATCGTTCAATAACGGCGGCAGCTTTGCAAAGCTTATAGTCCCCTGCTCATACGATTTTTCCGGAACGTCATTCTTCAACAGAAATTTTTCCGTCAGCGCCGACTCCATTGCAAACTACAGTTTCCTTCTTGTTGCAGAAGGCATAAACAATACCTGCGAGATAAAGATAAACGATGTATTCATCACGAAGCATACAGGCGGCGGACTGCCCGTCATTACTCCGATAGATGAAGGCGTAATACGTGAGATGAATACAATAAGCATCTCGGTTGACTCGCGACTAACAAACTCCTCAGTGCCACTTGCAAATGTTACAAGCTTTGGCGCAGTTCAAGGCGGAATCAACAAAGATATTTATATCCTCGTTGTGCCGAAGATATACTCGCTTGTTAATTTTGTAACGTATAGTATTAACGCAGATAATTCGGCAAAGATAAAAATTAATTCATCGGTGCGCAGTACGGTGCTGGATAAAATAAAAAGCGAAGGCTTCAAAAGTTTTTATGTAGTAAATAAAATTTTAAAAAGAACAACAGGCGATGAAGCTGCAAGTACATCAAGAACGGGCTTCACCATTGAGAACAACAATGTAGTAAGCGTTGTAAGCGAGGCAGTTGTAAAAAATCCCGAGCTGTGGTCACCGGAGAGCCCCAACCTTTACATCTGCAGAACGGAAATTTATCAGGACGATGTTTTAATTGATGTATGTGATACTGAGTTTGGAATTTACACACTGCAAAAGAAGGCAGAGCAGTTCACAATAAACGGAAAGAACTTAAAGCTGTACGGCACAAATTATTTTGAGGCATCGGTTAAGTTCGGCTCGGCGCTGGACTATAACGAAACGTTTGCAGAGCTTACGAACATAAAGAAGCAGGGATTTAATTCGGTGAGAGTTGCGGGAGCAGTGGCGCATCCTTACCTGCTGAACATCTGCAGCCGCATAGGATTATTTTTATTTGAAGATGTTCCGTTCAATGAAGTTCCGCAGTTTTTATTCAAGAAAAATAATTTCACTGACTGGGGACTGAACTTAGTAATGCAGGCAGCGCTTCGCGACAGGAATTATCCGTGCGTGATTGCAATCGGGCTTGGCAACGAGTTTGAAGTCAGCTCTTCCCTTGCGCCGGCATACATAAAAAATGCAAAGAACATTGTTGATACAATTTACACTGCCAATAAAAAGTTTACATATTACACAACATCGAATTATAAAACTGATAAATGCTTAGGACTGACTGAACTGAAAGGACTGAATTTTTATGAGAACGGAATTGATAAAGTTGTAAAGTACAATGAGTATTTCAGAAGCACTCTGAAGCAGGCGCCTGAACTGAAGAACACAACGCTGTTTGTTGCTTCGTTCGGGATTACAATCAACAACGATAACCGCAACGGCTACAGCGATGCGCACTCACAGGAATCGCAGACAAAATATTTTGTAGATGCGTTCAAGATACTTGATCCGATAAGCTCTGGGCTTTTCGTAGCAGCATGGGCAGATTATCCTGTTGCTCATCCGGAGTTGTTCCCGCAGAATCAGGATATTTTCCTCCGCACAAACGGAATACATACTTTAGACAGGACTGCAAAGCAGTCAGCAGAGTTTTTGAGAAGGATGATTGTTTCGGAAGACACTCCGAAGATACTTGAAGGCAATACAAAGAAATCTACTCCGCAGATATTTTTAATTGTCGGGCTTGGCTTTATAGTGATACTTATAATTTTATTGAATCAGTATAAAAGATTCAGAGAGTATTTCTTCAGATGCATATTCCAGCCGGAAACATTTTTTATGCAGCTCCGCGAGCAGCTTATTGTACCCATGGCGATAAATATTTTACTGACGCTGATGATATCGGTAGGCATAGCAATATATTTTGCAAATATACTTTACTACTATAAAGAGTACGCTAATGTGGATATAATCATTACGAATTTTCTTCCGGGAAATGATATGAAGCAGATGTTCATTGACCTGATAAACGAGCCGTGGAAATTTATCGCAGTGTTTTCAGTCGTGAATATATTTTTGAATCTGTTTACTGCGATTGTGCTGTATATAATTTCTCTTTATATGAGGGGCAGAGTTTATTTCAAGAACGTTTATATTGTTGCAGTGTGGTCATCGCTTCCGCTTCTTATTATGCTGCCTATAGGTACTGTGCTTTACAAGCTGAACGAGTATAACATATCGCTGTTCTTTTACTCGCTTATTGTTTTTTTAATTGCCTATATTTTCTATATTGTAAGACTGGTAAAAGGCACGCAGATATTATTTGAAGTGCGTTCGTTCCGCTCGTTTATATACGGCTACGGAATTTTTCTTATAGTATTCGTACTGATATATTTTTATTACTCGTTTTTCACAAATGCCATAGATGCATTCAATATGGTATTCGCAAATTTAAATTGATTCTTCGCTAATAATTGTATTTTTATTAATTGTATCTTTCTAAACTCGAAATATTCGGCTTTAAGTCATTCGCAGATAAGACAACGATAGAATTCGATTCGGGCGTCTCCGCAGTTGTGGGACCGAACGGCTCGGGTAAATCTAACATCGTTGACGCAATGAGATGGGTGCTTGGCGAGCAGGGCGATAAAGCTTTGCGAAGCCAGAAGCGCGAAGACGTTGTATTCAACGGTACGCGTTTCCGCAAGCCGCTGAGTGTTGCCGAAGTTGCGCTAACGATTCAGAATAACAGAGGATTGCTTCCCACAGAGTACAGTGAGGTTCAGATTGCAAGAAGGTTCTTCCGCTCAGGTGAGACGGAGTATTTTCTAAATGGCACTCAGGTAAGATTAAAAGATATTAAGGAATTGTTTGCCGATACAGGTATCGGTCCCGATGCGTACAGTGTAATCGAATTAAAGATGGTTGAGACGATTCTTTCCAATGTAAAAAACGAAAGAAGAAAATTATTTGAAGAGGCTTCGGGGATTGTTACATATAAGCACAACAGGGATTTAACTTATAACAGATTAGAATCAGTAAAGGAAACGCTTTCAAGAGTAAATGATATCATCCGTGAAAAGCAGCGAACAGTAAACGCGCTCGAAAGACAGTTAAAAAGAAATGAAGAGGCGAAGAATGTATCGGAAGAGCTGAGAGTACTGGAGCTAAAAGTTTACAAAGTGGATTACGATAGCTTGATAGCTGAAATTGAAAACATCAAAGCTAATGAAGGCAGCAACATTGATTTAAAAAATCAGATTGAAATTGAGCTCAAACAAAACGATACTATACTCGATAACCTGCGCAATGAACTGAAAGAGATTGATACGCAGATGGCAAATTATAATAATGATTTGCAGAACGTCCGCGAGCAGATAAATTTTATTGAGAGGGAAAATCTTGTTAATACTGAAAAGAGTAAAAACCTTACCAATGACATTAACAGAATAACGGAAGATAACGACAGGCTTGAAGCAACTATCGAAAGAAATACTACTACACATGAAGAGCTTGAAAATAAGACGAAGGTATTGCAGAATACTTTAATTATGTCGGAAGACTCTTTAAAAGAAAAGAAAGTTAAAGTTGATGAGACAATAAAAGTTATTACTGAAAAGAAGAATGAACTGGTTGGATTCGGTTCGAAGATGAAAGAAATTAACAAGCTTGTTAATACTAAGAAGATAGCATATGAAAAAAATAAATCAAGCTACGATGCGAACTTAAATCAGTTGGAAAAACTTTCATCGGGTAATAAGGACAGTCTGATGATGCTTGATGAATTGCAAAGCAATAAAAATACATTAGAGGACGAATTAAAACCAAATCTTGAAAAGTTAAGAGTTGCAGAGAATACCTTACGCGATAAGGAAAACGAAAAGACAAATTTAACTGCGAAGATTTCCGAAAAAGAAAAGCAGGTTAACGAGAAAAGAATCGCTCTTCAGAATATCAAAGCGAAAGCAGATGCCCTTAAGAATTTGATTGATTCATTCGATGATTACTCCGAAGGAATAAAATATCTTATTAAGGATAAAGGGATAAAAAATCTTACTACAATAGTTGATGCGATTGACGTAGAAGATAAGTTTAAGATTGCGATTGAAACTGCCCTTGGTGAAGTATCGAATTATGTAATCGCAAATGATTCGAATGACATGGATGCAATACTCCGCTCACTTGAAGAAAGCAAAAAAGGTAAAGTTACCTTCATTCTGAATGATAAGCTGTTAGAATCATACAAGCAGAATTTTTATTTTGAAGATTACACTCCCGATTTTATAGGAGAAAAAGGTGTTTACGGCATCGCCGATAAATTCGTTAAGAGCAAAAAAGATGAGTATCTCATCTTAATGAAATATATTCTTGATGAATTTGTAATTGTGGATACCGTTGAAACTGCAAAGCGTTTATCAAAAGGAAATTATTATAAGTTTATTACTCTTGACGGAGATATTTTTACAGAAGGATTTATACGTTCAGGTAGTGAGACCAATAAAGAAGGTTTGAAGCTCGGCAGGGAGAAACAAATCCAGAAATTAGATGATGAATATAAAGAGTATAACATAGAAGTTGAAAGCGATTTAAAAGACTTAGAGCAGCTTACTGCAGCAAATAATGAAATCGATATAAAGGTTTATAAAAAAAATGTAGATGAGTTAAGAAAGTCATGCGACGATTTAGAGCTGGAGATACAGAAGATTGATAATAAAAGGGAAATTCTCAATAAGCAGCTGAACGAAAGCGAAGCCGGATATAATTCAATATCGGAAACAAATAAATCGCTGCTTGCCTCAATAGATATCTTAATAAAAGAAGTTGCAGATGCAGAAGCAGAGCAGAACAATGCTGAACGACAGTTATCATTTTTAACAGATGAGTTTAACGAAGTTGAACAGGAATATTCTAAGTGCTCAGTTGATTATAACTCCTTTAACGTTGAAGTTACAAAGCTCCGCAATGAATTAAAGAATGAAGAAGAGCATCTGAAGCGCATGACATCCACTCTTGAAAATTCAAGAAGACAGTTAGCAAAGAACAATGAAACCCTTGCCCTGAATGAAAAACAGATTGAAGATTTAAAATCAAAAATAGAAAGCAACGCTTCACAGCTAAACGAGTATAAAGAAGAAGAGAAAATAATTTCACGTTCATACAATGAAGTAAAAGCAGCTTATGAAACGAAAGAAGCAGAACGGTATAAAATTGATCTTGAACAGAGACAGAAGAGAATAGATTTTGACAGAATATCTCAGGGACTTGTAGATGCACAGGTAAAGATACGTGAAAATCAGGTCCGCGCTGAGCAGATGGTTGATTACATTAAGAAAAAGTACGAGATACAATTAGAAGATTATACAGGCAAACCCGAACCTAAAGCAAAAGAAACAAAAAAAGAAATAGAAGAAGCTATTGAAAGCGAAGTAGCAGTGGAAATCAGTTCTGATGATTCAGAAGTTTTACAAGATGAAGTTATCGAAGAGCTTGAAGTCGCAAAGTCTGAAGAACTTGAAAGTGTATCTGCTCCTGTTGTTGAAGAAGTTACAGTACAAGAACCGGAAACTGCGGAAGAACCCGAAGAAGAATTTAATTTATATGATGCAAAGAGAAGGGTTGATGAGTTATCCGAGAGATTAAAACGTCTCGGCGGTTATCAGGAGATGCTTTTTGCAGATTTTGAAAACGACAGAAAAGAACTTGATGAACTTGTGAAACAAAGAGACGATTTACTCGAATCAGAGAAAGACATCCGTAAGACTATAGATAAAATCAATAAGGAAGCGCGCGAAAGATTTTTAAATACTTTCAATCAGATAAGAGAAAACTTCATCGATATTTTCAAGCAGCTTTTCTCCGAAGGTGATGAAGCGGATTTAAAAATGATATTTGAGCAGGATGAGGAAGGCAAAGTAGATGATGACCCGCTTGAAGCAAAAATTGAAATCACTGCTAAGCCTAGAGGTAAACGTCCGACATCTATTGAGCTTCTTTCAGGGGGAGAAAAAACTCTTACAGCTATTGCACTGCTCTTTGCAATTTATTTAGTGAAGCCGTCGCCGTTCTGTATTCTTGATGAGGTTGACGCTCCGCTTGACGTAGCTAACCTTGGAAGATTTAATAATATGATAAGAAGATTTTCAGATAAGACACAGTTCATACTTATCACTCACAATGAAAGAACAATGGAAACTGTAGACAGGCTTTATGGAGTAACTATGCAGGAACCCGGAGTAACAACAATTGTAGAAACAAGATTCAAAGATTAATTTTATACAAACTATTTAAATGGAAAAATTTCAAAAAGATTTCTTAGTCTCCCTTATAAATGAGCTTGGTCCCTCAGGCCATGAAATAAAAGTACAGAGAATCTGGAAAAACGAAGTATCAAAATTTTGTAAAACTATTTCAAATGACCCGCATGGAAATTTAACTGCAACATTAAATCCCGATGCGGAATTTTCTATAATGATTGTCGGCCACGCTGATGAGATAGGGCTGATAGTGAATTACATCAGCGATGAAGGTTATATTTATTTTCAGAGAGTCGGCGGTGTTGACCAGTCAATTCTGTCTGCGCATAAGGCAAGAATACTTACAAGCAACGGAGTTGTAGAAGGTATCTTCGGTCAGAAATCTCTGCATCAGGAAGACGGTTACACACGCAAGCTGCCAAAGATGCATGAAGTTTATATTGATATTGGCGCTAAGAACAAAGAAGAAGCGAAGAAACATGTTACGATTGGTGACCCTGTGATTTTCGGAAATGATTACAGTGAATTGCTCGGCAACAACGCTGCTGCAAGATGTTTCGATAACAGAATAGGTATCTATATTGTAGCTGAAGTATTGAGAAAATTATCTAAAGAAAAATTTAGCACAAAAGTTTACGGAGTATCATCGGTACAGGAAGAGACCGGTGTATGGGGCGCAGGTAATGCTGCGTATCATTTAAAACCAACACTTGGCATTGCTCTTGATGTAATGCCATCGACTGATGTTCCTGATGTATTAAAAGAGCAGTTCGGTGATATAAAATTGGGTAACGGTCCCGTAATAAGAAGAGGAGTTGTGACAAATAATTTTGTTTGTGATAAAATGATTGAAGTTGCGAAAGCGAAGAATTATAAATTCCAGATTGACGTTGAGAACGGAAGGTTCGGAACAGACTCCGATGCGATCGCAAAAGTGAGAAGCGGTATTCCCGTAGGCGGCATGGAAATCCCGACAAGATATCTTCATTCATCCAATGAAGTTCTTAATTTAGATGACGTAGATGTTTGTGTTGATATGCTTACTGATATAATTCTGGAGTTCGATAAAAAGAAAGAAGATTTTAATTTTGCTATCTGATTTGTGAGGACCTCCCCCCTTCCCTCCCGCTAAAAGCGGGACTAGATAATTGATAGCCTCCTTAAAAAAAGGAGGGGGTGAACGATTTTTTAATTTGAATGATTGAGAATAATATTTATTTAACATTTGATGAAAAAGTTTAAGCTGAAGTTTTATATAGATTTTGACGGGACGATAACGATGAACGATGTATGGGTGAATTCTATAGGAAAATTTATTAAAGATAAAGAGAAACTGAAAGAAATTGAAGATGATTTTGTTGATTTGAAAATCTCTGCAAGAGAATGTATTAAAAGAGAGCTGGACTTGGTTGAGGATTTCAGTTTTGAACAGTTTAATAAATATCTAGATGAAGAAAGTCTTGACCCGTATTTTCAAAAATTTCTGAACTGGTGCAATGAGAATGAGTATCCGGCAACAATTGTAAGTGAAGGTTTGGATTATTATATAAAGTATATTTTAGAAAAAGAAAAAATTGAAATAAAGTTCTTTTCAAACACGCTTGTAGTCAGTAATGATTATAAGTTATCCTGTGAATTTCCGCACAGAGATGAATCATGCAGTTACTGCGGAGTATCTAAGCGTAATGTTCTTGTAAACAACACGAATGATTTAGATGAAGAAATTTCAGTTTTTATTGGCGACGGAGTATCAGATTACTGTGTCAGCAACTATGCTGATATACTTTTTGCAAAGAAGCGTTTAGCATCTTACTGCTGGAAAAGTAATCTGACATACTTTGAGTATAAAGATTTTTCTGATGTAATGAAGAAGATTAACAAATTGACCGAGCAGCGAAAGATAAAGCACAGACAGGAAGCTAAGGTAAGAAGAAAAGATGTTTTTTTAGGCGGGTGAATTAACCATCCCTACCCCCTCCTTGAAAAGGAGGGGAAATAATTTAAATTATGGATTACAGAAAAATAGGAAATGTTTTTTTTAAGTACAGGAGTTACACTCCCTTGCCATTGGTGTTAATGATGGTGCTTTTTATTAATCCAACTACAACATCAGTGTTAATTGGGTTGATGATAGCAGTTGCTGGCGAAGCAATACGCTTATGGGCAGTATCTTATGCGGGAAGTGAAACACGTGTTACATCGGGAGTTGGCGGAACGTATTTAGTAACGCAGGGACCTTACGGCATAGTTCGAAATCCTTTATACTGGGGAAACATTTTTATTTATCTCGGTATGGGAGTTATGAGCAATGCATTATTTCCTTATCTGCAAATTTTTGCACTCTTCTATTTTCTGTTTCAGTACTACTGTATTATTTTAAGCGAGGAAGATTTTTTACGCGGGAAGTTCAAAGGTGTTTTTGAAAAATATTATAATTCTGTTAACAGATTTATGCCTTCATTCGGAAGAGTGCCGGAAGAAATTAATTCTAAGCTTGGAATAAATTTTAAGGCAGGTTTAATATCGGAAAAAAGAACGCTGCAATCGTTCTTCATCACAATGATAATAATTCTATTCTTTTACTTTACAGGAATAAGAATTTTTTAAACTTCTGATTTAAACTCGCTGTTATTTTCAATCAGCATATCAAGTTTCTCATCGGAGAATTCCAGTCCCTGATTTTCCCAAGTCTCTTTAACCAGCAGTTTAAAATCTTCATAAGAAATTTTATCGCCGTTCTTGAAAAATTCAGGGAAAGGATAAATCTCGATTGAATCTTTTAAAAATGAAACACAAGCCGATAGAAAATAATAATCAGGGGTATTTATTCTGTAGATAACGGGAACTCCCTGACAGTTCCAAAATTCAATTCCTGAATGATTCATGCCGCAATTTATTATAATTTTAATTAAAAAATAATTTAAAAATATTTCGCGTCACAAATCTTAAAAAAAATATACCTTAAATAAAATTATACCCTTTTTAGCAAAAAATTGCTATATTAAGAGCGAAAGAGAATTTAAAAATTATCCCCGAAAGAGCATTTTTAAATTTTTCACTTAAAAATCATGAAGGACACCAAGCTTGCCGAAATATTATTGAAGCTCACAAAAATTGAATTCAGAAACCTTGAAGAATTCCTTCTATCTCCCTTCTTCAATAAAAATCAGAATATTCTGAAACTGTACTATATCTTTAAAGATAATTATCATTTATTATCTACCGGAGAAATTCAACAGGAAATAATTTTCAGACAAATATTTCCCAAAGAAAAATTTGACGATGTAAAATCAAGAAAGCTTCTTTCTAATTTTACCAAGCTGGTTGAACAATATCTGATTATACTTGAGCTCGAGAATAACAAAGTTAATACAAATATCATTTTGCTGAATGCTTTTAAAGACAGAAACATTAATAAGTCATTTGAAAGTCTTAAGCAGATTATCCTGAAAGAAAAAACTCAGGGGATTAAAATGAATGAAAAGTATTATCAGGATATGGTTAACCTTTATGCTCAGATGCTTTCGTATCATGCCGATACAATTTCTTCCGAATATGAAATATTGATTTCAAAACTTGAAGAGGCACAGAACTATAAGTTTATCATCAGCAAGCTTAATATCAACTATCTTATCAGTTACGTAAAAAATAATTCCAATAAAAATTTCAATCAGCGAAACTGGGTTTTTGAAGATGTAATAAAATTTGTAGAAAAGAATAAAAAAGAAATAAAAGAGTATCATCCTGTCGTTTATCTTCATTATCTAAATTACAAAATGACACAGGACGATGAAAATATAAATTCTTATTATGAGATGAAAGAATTTATAGAAAATCATATTGATGAACTTGATAAAGCAAGTGTCCGATTTTTCCTGATGAATATGAATAACTACTGTGTTAAATTATATTGGAACGGGAACAACGATGTACTGCATGATATTCTAAGAATAAATTCTTATTTAGATTCACGGGATATTTTATTTATGGATAAGAAAGTTAATGCGAATAATTTCCTTACCGTTGTAAATCTTTCTCTCAAGCTTAATGCGACTCAGTGGGTTGATACTTTCCTTAATAAATATAAAGACCGTTTCCCGGACGAGCTTAAAGAGTCAACCGTTTATCTGACACTTGCCAGAATTTTAACTGCTAAGAAAGAATTTGACAAAGCCCTGTTTGCATTAGGAAAAGTAAAATATATAAATTATTTCTATTATATAAATTCAAAGCTTCTGCTCTGCAAACTATATTATGAACTGAATTACTTAAAAGAAATTTCATCAATTATTGAAAGTATAAAACAGTTTCAGAAGAGAAATGAAAACATTCCGCTTGCAATGAACAAAGCTATTAATAATTTTCTTTCTTATCTGAAAAAATTAGTGCGAATGAAAATGAATCCGAATGAGAGGCTTAGCTCGGAAGAGATTCTGAAATCAAGTTACGTAGCAGAAAAGGAATGGCTGGCGGAAAAAGTGAAAGAGCTTCTTCATTCCTTGCCGAAAGCTAGTTAATTTTTAACATAAAAAAACCCGCACGAAGCGGGTTTTTTGTTTTACATCTATATATAATATATTATCCTTTATAAGAAATTTTCTTCGGAACAGTAAACTGTCTAAGACCGTCAATAGAACCTAAGTAACCGAAGCCGCTTTGTTTTATTCCTACCCACGGAGTACCTGATACGCCGCCGATTCCCTGATTAACACCTACCATACCTGATTCAACCTGTCTTGCTATTTCTTTACCTTTGTTCTGATTTTTTGTCCATACTGTTGCGCCGAGTCCGAAGCTAGAGTTGTTTGCTTTCTCAATTGCTTCTTCTGCTGTCTTAACTTTCTGTATGCAGACAACCGGTCCGAATGTTTCTCTTACCATGATGTCGTGCTTATCTGAAAGATTGCTTAAAACTGTCGGCTCCATAAAAAATCCTTCGCCGTCAATTTTGCTTCCGCCGTGCAAAAGTTTTGCGCCTTTTCTTCTTGCTTCTTCAATCTGTGAAAGCACGTGGCTTCTTTGTGTATCGTTTACCATCGGTCCCATATCAACGTCTTCTGTGCTCTTGCCGACTTTCCAGTTCTTAAGATTTTCCAAAACTAACTTTTCAAATTTCTCTGCAACTTTATCTTCGATGTAAATTCTTTCTACTGAAACGCATACCTGGCCTGAGTTTCTTAATGAACCATTCACAGCATACTTTGCAGCTCTTTCCAGATCTGCATCTTTTAAGATAATCATCGGGTCTTTTCCGCCGAGCTCAAGAACCAATCTGTTTAAATTCTTTGCGCACGCTGACATGATTTTTTTACCGACATTCTGCGAACCTACAAATGCCACCATATCGATATCGGAGTTTATTAATATCTCACCAACTTCCTCTGCGCCCTGCAATAAATTTATAGCGCCCTTTGGAAGATAGTTATTATAAATTTCATAGATTGCTTTACCTGCAAGCGGAGTATTTTCCGACGGCTTGAACACAACTGTATTACCTGCAAGCAAAGCCGGTGTAAGAAGTGATTCAGGCATTCCTACAGGGAAATTCCATGGAGTAATAACTGCAACTACGCCTAACGGAATTCTGTGAAGCTCAGTTGTTGTATTTTCTTCTTTGAGGATTTCAGTTTCATAAGCCTTTTCAGCCATGTTAATATTTTCTTCAATAGCATATGCAGTTCCAAGAACTTCACCTACAGCTGATTTCAAAGGCTTGCCCATTTCATCTGCGATTATTCTTCCTATCCTATCCTTTGCTTTTGCTAAATCTTTAGCAACGGACTTCATCAACGCGATTCTTTTTTTAAGAGGAGTATTGCCCCATACTTTATATGCCTTGTGAGCAAGTTTAACTGCCGAAGCAATTTCGCCCGCTGAAGAACATTTTATTTTTTCAATCAATGCACCCGTCGAAGGATTTACATCAAGTATGAACTTCTTGTGCATTTTTGTTAAATATGTTTGCATTAATTTTTCCTTATAATAGTTTTTTAAATAATCCGAGAACTCCCTGTTTCCAGGCAATTCTATGAGTCACGCCCGTGCCCTGCTGTATTGTGTGCTTATTATCCAGATACCATTGGTAAGAACGGATAAGAGCCTGTGAATTGGAAAATTTCGGGTCCCAGCCAAGCTGCTTCTGAGCTTTTTCTATTGATACAAATGAGTCTGTATCGGCTGTTCCGTAAATCCATTTGTATAATGGTGATAAGTTTAGTAATTCGAAAATTCTTAAGAAAAATTTAATAGGTCCTGCAGGTGTTCCCATTACTCTTGAACCTGTTCCTGCATATTCACACATCGCTCCTACATCTTCTTTTACTGTCTTGAATTCTTTCGCGCCTACATTGAATGTATCATTTATTTTTTCCAATGGCAGTGTAGCGCATAATAATATTGCGTCAACCAAATCTTCTACTTCAAATAACTGGTAACGGTTGTTTCCGTTTCCGATTATTGGAATTTTCACACCTGATTCAATCCAATCATATAGAATCTGAAATACGCCAAGTCTTGCTGTTCCGATAAAACTCTTTGGTCTTAATATAGCGATTGGCAATCCTTTAGTTCTGTACTCTTCGCAAATCTCTTCACCTTTGATTTTGCTGATGCCGTAAGGACCTACACCGACTCTCGGATGATGCTCATATAAAGGATGAACATCAGGCACTCCGTATACAGATGTCGAAGAAATGAAAACCATTCTGCCTACTTTATTTTTCAGGCAAGATTCGCAAACCTTTCTTGTGCCTTCTACGTTAGTCTCATAAATATCTTTTTTCTTCCAGAGAGGTAATGCTGCTGCGCAATGGATTACAACATCTGCGCCTTTGAGCATTTCATCCATTTGTTTTGCATCCCGAACGTCTCCGTAAACCATATTTATCTCTTTGCTGTAGTCGCCTTCTTCAAAAGGTGCGATATCAAAGAACGTTGTATTTTTGTATGGAGTGATTTGATTTATCTTCAAACCTATGTGATAACCGAGGAAACCTGCTCCTCCTGTTACTACAATTTTTAATTCTTTATCTGCCATTTATATAAATAATATTAATTATTAATAATTACCAAAAACTTTTATTATAGAACTTCTTATAGAATTTCCGTTATCTGAAATTAAGAAAGAAATTGCCTCGGCAACTTCTTCGGGCTTCACCCATTTTTTAATATCTTCTTCACTTCCCCATTCACGGTTTGCAGGTGTATCCATTATGCTTGGCATCACTGTGTTTGCTCTTATATTATAATCTTTATACTCTTCTGAAATTGTATCCATCAGCCAGTTCACTCCTGCCTTAGAATAAGAGTAAGGAAAGCGTGATGCTTCCGGTTTCATTCCGGCAATTGCTCCAATGGAAACAATCCTTCCGAAATTATTTCTCTTCATAATTTTAAGGCACTCTCTTGTAAAAAAGAAAGTAGATTTAAAATTGAATGTAAACATCTTATCGAAAGTCGCTGTATCCAAGTCACCAATGTTTACGGGAGCGTGGATGCCGCCGACTGTATTTACTAAATAATCTATGCTTCCTTTTTCCTGAATCTCAACACTGTCAACAAAGTCTTTAACTGAATTTTCATCGAAGGCATTGCAATCGAATGCAAATATTTTTCTCAGTTTAAACTCACCCTCATCTGCTGTTGAAGAATTATCAAATACGTGATTGAACTCATCCATTGTGAGAGTCGGGATGTAAACCTTAACTCCCTGCTCTGCTAATTTATGAGCAACAACTCTTCCAAGAGCGCCTGTTCCGCCTGTTACTATTGCTACTTTATCTTTTGTATCTGATTTCATTAATTATTATTTCGTTCCCTCGTTACGAATGTCCCCGCTCGTAACACTACATTTCAGTTCTCCTTCCCAAACTCCTGTTTGGGAAGGCAGTGGAAGTCGAAACTCCGTTTCGACATTAATGCGCGAAACAGAGTTTCGCTCACTATTTCCGTCCCAAACAGTTCGCCGTGGCGAATTGGGACGGAGCCGACCTGCTGATTACAAATCAGCAGACCGTTTATCAATATAATCTTACGCTAAACAAATCTTGCCCTGAATAACTTCCCTCTTTGCGCCTGTAACGCTCGGCAGATTTGAAGTCATTCCGTTATATGTCTCGTTTGCAAGAACTGCAAATAAAACCGCTTCTTTATTCTTTGCTGTTATACCTTTTGAATCTAACTTTAAAATTTTAGTCCCGGGCATGTGCGAAGCAATGCTTTCGACTAAAAATTTATTCTCCGCTCCGCCGCCGCTGATGTGAAGCTCTTCAATAGTGCTGCATCCCTTCGGCAAAAATTTATTAATATTGTAACAAATCGTAAACGCCGTGAATTCAGTAACCGTTCTTATTATATCCTGTTTAGGTATTCCCGTAGAATTCTTTAAAATAAAATTAACAAAGTCCTCGCCGTAATACTCACGTCCCGTTGCTTTAGGCGGTGCCTGCACGTAGTACTTATCTCTCGTTTTCATTTTATTGAAAAGACCTAAGTTAAGCTCTCCCTGCGATGCAATCTTTCCGTTCTTATCGTAATCCATTTTGTAAAACTTTTTCATTAAAGCATCAATCATCATGTTTCCTGCGCCGGTATCGAATGCCAGCACTTCGTCTTTTTTACAACCTTTCTTCAGGATTGTAACATTTCCTATTCCGCCTATATTTAAAAGAGCGATATTCTTCTTTGTATTTCCAAAAAGTATATAATCTAAATATGGAGCAAACGGTGCTCCGTTTCCGTTTACAGCCATATCGGCAGTTCTGAAATCACCAATCGTTGTAATCCCTGTCAATGTCGCAATAACCGAAGGGTCTCCGATTTGCAGAGTTGCCTTGGATTTAATGCCGCCAACTGATTTTTCCTGAGGGATATGGTAAATAGTCTGTCCGTGGGAGCCAATAAATGAAATTAAAGAAGAATTTATTTTCCGCTTTGTGAGGAACTCCTTAACTGCCTGAGCGAATGCCTTGCCGACTACAAAATTCAGAAGGCAAATATCCTCAACATTGCTTGTTGCAATATGAGAATTTTTAAGTATTAATTTTTTAAGCTCGTTAGGGTATCGCTTTGAATAAAATTCTTTAACTGCAATTTTTGTCTTTGGCCCAAATCCTTTAACTTCCACTAAAACACAGTCGATAGAATCGACGGAAGTCCCCGATAAAATTCCAATAATTCTCGTAACTTTAGGCATTTAGTCCGTTAATTTTGAGCATATTTTGAAACAAATATACAATTTTTACGAATTACTTTCTATGGAGAAACATATCCGCTAGGTAAGGGCAAAGTTATCCTATTATGATTTTCAAATATGAATTGCCACGCCTTTTAAGGCATGGATTTAATATGTTCTCATAAAGATGCCCTTCAGGGCAAATTATTTGGCTAAAGCCCTTTCGAGATGAGAATTTATACCACGGCTTAAAAGCCGTGGCAATTGGCGAAACTATTTACTTGGGGACATTAACAAACAATATGTAAAGATTATAAATCTTTATTATTTACATTCGAAACTCCGAACTCGTTACGAACGTCCTCGTTCGTAACGTAATGAGAAAGGATGTAATGATTATAAATCTTTATTATTTACATTTATTTTGATAATATTTTTTATGATTTTGGTAAAAATTAATTTCTAAAATGGAAGAATTTAGCATTACTAAGAAAAGTTCGGGAGATATAGAGATCCTTAACCTGGAAGGATTCCTCGACGCCCATACTTCAGTAGAGCTGGAAAAGGAACTTGAAACACTATTGGCATCTAACAAGTTTAAGATTATAGTGAATTTCAAGAGGCTGACTTACATCAGCAGCGCCGGACTTGGAGTATTTATGGCTTACATAGAAAATACGAGAAATAATAAAGGAGATATAAAGCTTTGCGAAATGAGCGAGAAAATATTCAATATTTTCGATATGCTTGGTTTCCCTATTTTATTTGAGATTTACAATGAAGAGAACACAGCAGTAGAAAAATTCAGCAACAACTAAAGAGCTATTGAGCGATAATGTAAAAATATTGATTTCAAGTTCTACAAAAAACCTTTCAACCGTAAGGAAGTTTGTTGAAGAGAGCGCTGAGCACAGCGGACTGGACCAGTCAGTTGTGAACCAGATAGTTCTTTCAGTTGACGAGGCATGCACCAATATTATTAAACATGCGCATAAATATAATGAAGCAAATACAATTGAAATAGAAGTTGAAACTGAGAACAATCAGTTCAAAATCACTTTCAATTATAAAAGCGGCAACACATTTGACCCGAACGATGCAGCAAATCCTGATATGAATGAATACTTCAAAAATTTCAAGGTCGGCGGACTTGGTATTCCAATCATGAAAAAATTCATGAGCAAAATTATCGCACAGCATAAAAATCCTGATATAAATTCTCTTGTATTAATAAAATCTATAGATAAACCATCTTCTTTCCCGGCAGGGGCAAAGCAGTTCAGAGGCACAATACTTTTCAGATAATATTTTTTAAAAGTTACCTTCTCGCAATCCATGTCCAGAACAGAATCAGAGCAAAAGCAGCTTGAGTTGAATTCGCTGATTGAGTTTTCACAGACTCTCAACGGCAATCTTGACCTCGATTTTATTTTCCGTAATATTCTTCTGAGTATTATGGGTAAGATGCTTATCTCCAAAGCTCTCGTTCTTATCAAAAAAGATTTCACAAACGGCACAGAAGTCTACCTGCCAATAACAAGCAGAGGCATTGACTTAAAAAGCATTCCGAAGGAAATGGAGCTGGTGTTCCCGAAAATTCCTTTTTTCCATGCTGATGAGTTGGAGACTTGTCATAAACTAAAAGATTACGATTTAAAATATTTCTTCAAAATTTATTTTCAGAATAAGTTACTTGGTGTACTATGCATAGGCAATAAGCTCGGCGCAGGAACAACTGAATTAAGCAAGAGTGAGATAGTTTTTATTGAGACTATGCTGAACATCTCTGCATCTGCAATTGAGAATACATTAAAGTTTACCGAGATAAAGGCGCTGAACCAGAATCTGAATTCAAAGATTCAGCAGTTAAAATCACTTTTTGAGCTTAGCAAAGAATTCAACTCGAATATTTTAAATAAAGAAAATATTCTGAAGCTGTTAAATTTTTCTTTGCTCGGAAATTTCGGAATAAGAGACTATGCAATAATTTCAAAGGATAAGGAAGATAAGCTTTATCTTATGAAGGAGAATAAGAATGTAAATCTTGAAGACTTTGATGTTGAGATTTTGAATACAATGAACAAACCGTATATGATTCGTGAAGAGAACGATAACGAGTTTTTAGATAGTTTATATAAAAAGCATTATGAGCTTATAATTCCAACTGTAAACGATGGTAAGACAGATAACATAATCATACTCGGCAAAAAACTTACACCTAAACCATACAGTGAAAGCGACCTTGAGTTTCTTGAATCGATTGTAAATCTTTCTGTGATGTCTATTGAAAACTCAATGTTATTCGATGAGTTTCTTGATAAGAAAAAAATTGAAAGTGAGCTTCGCATTGCAAGAGAGATTCAGATAGCGTTATTGCCAAAAAATATTCCGCAGGTAAAAGATTATGATATTACTGCAACAAACATCCCTGCCCTTCATATCGGAGGAGATTATTTTGACGTAATAAAATTAAATGAAAACAAAGTAGCACTTATAATTGCTGACGTATCCGGTAAAGGAACTCCGGCTTCGCTATTAATGTCCAATATACAATCAGCTGTTCATTCATATTTAAAATTATATGCAGAAGATACATTTGATCTGGAATCAGTTACCGGGAAAATTAACGAATTAATTTATGAGAACACTCCGCCGGAAAAATTTATTACATTTTTCTGGGGAATACTTGACACTAACACACATGAATTTGAATATATAAATGCAGGGCATAATCCCCCGTTCGTATTAAAAAACTCTCATGTGGATTTGCTTGATAAAGGCGGCTTTATGATAGGCATTATGGATACGGGAGTAATTTACGAAAAAGGAAAAATTACATTGGGAGATGACGATGTGCTGATATTCTACACTGACGGAGTGACAGAAGCGCAGAATAATCTGAACGAAGAATACGGTGATGAGAATTTAATTTCATTTGTAAAAAATATACGCGGTGAAACATCTAAAACAATTCTTACAGAAATCACAAACTCTATTGATACATTCACAAAAGGAATGCCTCAGTACGACGATATTACTCTTATTATTCTAAAAAAGAATAAGTGTACTAAATAATTTTTATTATGCTTACCGAGAAACAGGAGAAGTGGGTTCAGCATTTATCCGATGAATCTATAATTTCTATTGTTCCGTTCGATCCGACCTGCGATGAAAAATTTGAATCTGTCAAATCATTAATACAATCTAAATTAGGCACTCAGCAAAGAGTGGAGCATCGCGGAGCAAGCAGTCTTGGAATTTCCGGCCAGGACGAAATTGATATACACATTCCCGTTGCTGAAAAAGATTTTAATGATATGATAGATACTTTGGAGGAATTATTCGGTCCGGTAAAAGGACATTATCCGTTGGAAAGAGCGCGCTTCAATACCTTCGTAGATGGGAAGAAGATAGAAATATTTATAGTGAATGAAGAGAGTCCTGCATGGACTGAAGGACAAAAATTTTACGAGTATTTAAATAATAATCCTAACGTTTTAGAGCAGTATAGAATTTTAAAAGAGAGTTTGAACGGACTTACGACGAGAGAATATTACAGAAAGAAAATTGAGTTTATGAATGAGATATTAAAATAATTGTGGCTTAATTTTCTGCAATCAATTCTTTTATCTTCTCTTCTGTCTTGATATAATCCCCTTCCCCAACTTTAGTGTATCTTACATTTCCTTTTTTATCAAGAATAATAATTGTCGGCCAGGCATCAACATTGAATTTATCCCAGATAGTAAACTCATTATCTATTAATACAGGGTATTCAATTCCAAACTCATTAACAGCTTTCTTTACATTATCGAATTTTCTTTCACGGTCGAATTCGGGACAATGAATACCAATGGTTTCAAACTTATCTGATTTATATTTTGAGTACCAGTCTTTTACATAAGGGAGGGTATTTTTACAATTATAACATCCAAACGTCCAAAACTCGATTAAAACTACTTTGCCATTTAAATCATTCAACGAAATATCTTTATCGGAGTTTATCCACTTCCCTTTCACATCTTTAAGATTACTAATTTCATAGGAAGGCTTATTAGAAAAAGCATAGAAAAGTGAAACTGATAAAATAAAAATTGCAGCGAGGAATATTATTGAAAATATTTTAATCTTATACATTTCAAATAGATTTGTCTTTATAAATAGAACGGACATAAACATATAAAGGTTCTACTTAATACAAATTTATACAAAACAAAAAGCCCTTGCATCAGTTAAGATACAAGGGCATAGATGTATATAAAATTATATAAGATTAGTGCTTTGTGCCGTCGCTTACAAAAGGAATAAATGCAAGGTGTCTTGCTCTTTTGATAGCTGTGGTAAGCTGTCTTTGCATTTTTGAAGTTGCGCCTGTTATTCTTGCAGGAAGTAATTTGCCCTGATCATTTAAGAATCTGGTTAATAATCTTACGTCTCTGAAGTCGATGAATTTATCAATTCCTCTTTCTTTAAACGGATCTTTTTTCTTTCCCTGGCTCTTTTTTGCGCTTATTTGCTGTGTGAGCTTGTAGTTCTTAGCTTGCTGCTTTACTGTTAATTTCTTCATTCAAATAATTGTTAAACAACAAATATAGTAATAATTAAAGCTTTATTCAATGGCTATTTTAAGTTTATTTTGCAGAAAGATTGATATAAAAACATCAATTTTAAAGCTTTTTTAAATAAACTGTATTCACGACTCCCAGAAAATTGTTTTTCAGCTTAAAATTCTTAAAATTATGCCTCTCTGTAATGTTAACAAAATCCGTAACTGAATAGAAATTTGAGACTGATTTATACAGATAACTGTATGCATACTTACTGCCCGATATTAAATTCCCTACCACAGGCATTACCTTTCCGAAATAAAAATTAAAGAGCTTTGTTTTAAAATCGTTATTGCTGAACATCTCAATTATTATCAGCTGCCCGTTTTTTTTCAGCACGCGATTTATTTCATCAAGACACTTTTCCATAAACTCAAAATTTCTTATTCCGAATCCTATTGTGATAACATCAATGGAATTATCCTCAAATGGCAGATGAAGCGAATCACATTGTAAAATCACTAAAGCGGGATTATTTATTTTCTTCTTCTGCAGCGCAAGCATATTGTAAGAAATATCTGCTGCAAATAATTTTTGGGGATTAAGTTTAATCAGTTCCAAAGATAAGTCACCCGTACCTGTTGCTAAATCAATTATAAAATCCTTCGGGGTATTATTTTTCCGAATCTCTTTTACTATCTCTCTCCTCCACTTCTGGTCGAGCTTAAGCGTAAATAGATGATTTAAAAAATCATACTTTCCGGCGATCTCATCGAACATCCCCTGAATTTTCTTTCGTGACTTATCCAAATATAATTTTCTCTATGCGAATTTAAGTGATTTGATAGGACTGATTTTAGAAGCGAAGTATGCAGGAATTGTTGTTGCAAGGAAGCACAGTGCAAAACTTATCAACGATACAATTACAATATATTCCGGCTGCAATAAAATCGGAACATTCTTCATATAATAGAATTCAGGAAGCGCAAAGAATTTGAATTTCAATTCGAGAAAGCAAAGCCCTATACCAATAATATTACCGAGTATTATTCCCACAAAGCCGATTATCAGTCCGTCAAAGATAAAAATTTCCATTATATCTCCGTTGCTTGAACCGAGTGACTTCAATATTCCAATTGAATTTGTCTTCTCTAATACAAGCATCAGCAAAGTCCCAACTATGTTAAATGTTGCAACTAAAATTATCATACTTAAAATTATTGGTGCCGGAGTTTTTTGAAGTTCCACCCATGTAAACAGTGTTCTGAAAATTTTGAACATAGACTTCGCACTGTAAGGATAACCAAGAAAATCATTTATCGAAGCAGAGGTTGCATCCAGATTATCTATGTTGTTCATATTCATTTCAATTCCTGAAATGTTATTACCGAACTCAAACAATTTTTGTGTTGTAGCAATATCTGTATAAATTAAAACATCATCATAATCTTTCAGTCCTGTTTCATACGTCCCGGCTACAATGAACTGTTTTATCTTGGGCGGATTTACAGGAGAAGGAACTCCCTTTAATCCGAATACAAAAACTTTCTTGCCGACTTCAACGTTCAATTTCTTTGCAAGCTTATCACCTATAAGTAATCTTGAAAAAGTTGTATCAATCGGAGTAAGATTAAAATCTCCGCTTACAATTCTGCTTTTAGCAGTAGATATATCTGTCTTCTGGTCAACTCCTTTTAAAATAATTCCCTCAACATTATCTTTATACTTTATTAATGCCTCACGCTGGACATACGGAGAAATACCTGTTATATCTTTATACTCATTTTTTAAACGGGATATGACTGACGGGTAATCTACAATTCCCTTCTGTTCAAACGAGTTCAACTGAATATGAGATACAAGTCCCGCGACTTTATTTTTAATCTCAAGTTCAAAACCGTTCAGTACCGATGTTACTATAATAAGAGCGGCAACTCCAAGCGCGACTCCCAAAATAGAAATATAAGTAATGAACGAAACGAACTTCGAGCCGCTTCGTGAAAATAAAAATCGTTTCGCTATGTTATATTTATAATTCAGTTTAGCTTAGTTGAATTAACTTAACAAATATTTTTTTATGAACTCATCAATCTCACCATCCATAACTGATTGCACATCGCTTGTTTCATAACCTGTCCTGTGGTCTTTCACCATATTGTAAGGATGAAAAACATAACTTCTTATCTGACTTCCCCACTCAATTTTTTTCTTTCCTTTTTCAATGTTATCTAATGCGGCCAACTGTTTCTCTCTTTCAATCTGATACAATCTTGATTTCAGCATCTTCATCGCAAGCAGCCTGTTGTTCATCTGAGTACGCTCTATCTGGCAGGCAACCACTACTCCTGACGGTATGTGTGTCAGTCTCACAGCAGTTTCCACCTTATTAACGTTCTGACCTCCTGCGCCTCCTGAGCGGTATGTATCCATTTTGATATCGGCAGGATTTATTTCAATTTCTATGGTATCATCTACAATCGGAGTTACTGCAACCGAGGCAAACGAAGTATGTCGTTTTTTATTTGCATCAAACGGAGAAATCCGCACAAGTCTGTGCACACCGCTTTCTGCTTTTAAATATCCATAAGCAAAGTCTCCTTCGACTTCAATCGTTGCGCTTTTTATTCCTGCGCCGTCGCCATCAAGCTTATCGACAAGCTGAGATTTAAATCCCATCTTATCGCAGTAGCGGAGATACATACGCAAGAGCATATCAGCCCAGTCCTGGGATTCGGTACCGCCCGCACCTGAGTTGATTGTAATTATTGCATCCCGTTTATCGTCAACATCGGCGAGCATGTTTTTCAGCTCAATTTCTTCCAGCATATTTTCAAACTTTGTTATCTCGGAATTTATTTCCTCGGTAACTGAGTCATCGCCTTCTGATTCTGAAATTTCAATTAAGGTTTGTACATCGGAAAACTGAGCTTCGACTTTATTATAATCGTCCACCCATTTTTTTAGAGATGATACTTGCTGAAGTAATTTTTGAGCGGCGTTGTTATCTTCCCAAAGGTCTCCGCTCTCGGTTTTCATTTCGAGGTCTTTTATTTGTACTGTCTTCTCATCGACTTCAAAGAAACCTCCTTAGATGCTCTAGCTTCTCTTTGTAGTCTTTTATTCTGTATTTCTGTTGTTCAAACATTTTGTTTACCTGTTCTTATTTTTCTAAAACTTGTTAGTATTTTTATAAATTAAATTTCTATTTCCATTTTTAATAATGCAGAGGCAAGAGTTTTGCCCTGCGCATCCAGCATAAGCGATACTGTTCCGCCGCCGCCCAGTGTATTATGTAAAACAAAATTCAGCGCATTTATGTTCGGCATTTCGTATCGATCAACTTCACCTTTGCAGATACCGGTGAAAAATTCTTTTACGCGCTCAGCAGTTACTTCGCGTTTAATTATTTCATAATCTTCTTTTTTGTATGCAATAAGTCCTATGTTTGCGGCGTCACCTTTATCGCCGCTTCTTCCGTGGCAGATCTCTCTTAATTGAATTTTTTTCATTTGTAAATTATATGCTAAATATTTAAAACTTTATTTTCTTCTTTAATGCGAACTGAAAGCATAAGTGCGTTCAGAATCGTAAAAATTATTCCTGTATAGTATAGATTGAAAGTTAAAGGAAGAACTGCAATTTCAAGAACAACTACTACATAATTAGGATGCTTTAAAAATTTATAAGGTCCCTTTTTTATTAACTGTCTGTCCTTTATTCTGAAAATCTTTGTATTCCAGTATTTACCTAAAGATGAAAGCACCCATACTCTTCCCAACTGCAAAAGTATGAAAAATACTAAAAATGAATAATTTAATATATTTAAATCTTTACCCCTATCAAAAACAATAAATTCAACGATTATTGAGATAAAAAAAAATGTGTGGAGCAAGACTATATATTTATAGTGAGAAGCTCCGTATTCAATAGCTCCGTTCGCCAAAAGCCATTTCTCATTTTTTTTAGAAATGACAAGCTCAACCAGCCTTTGTAAGATAACTATCCCTATTACTACTATAAATAATGTAGTCATCGTTTAAAATACCCTTTATTTGGCAAGTTATTTAGTCAGAAAAAATATTGAATATATCTCAAAATAACTTACTAATACAATATTTTTACATATATTTTATAAGTTATCATATTTAATTTTGATTAATGAATTTTTATAATATTAAAAGACAATAATGAAGAAAATTTTAGTCGTCATTCTATATCTTAGTCTGTATTGTTCAAGTCTGCATTCGCAATGGGTAACACAAACCGTTCCTGACAGCGCTTCTATTTTAAATTCAATAAATTTTATTAATACTAACAACGGTGTCTCTACAGGCTGGGATTTTGGGGCAACCAATATTACTTCCGGCAGAGCATTGTACACAACTAATGCAGGGGCGAACTGGATTTCAGGCACTGTGCCTTACACATGCCGCATTATTGCTTCAGTAAAATACATAACTCCTCAAATACTTTATGGTACCGGAGCTTTGAACCTCTCTATTGATAAACATAAATCCGGTGATTATGATTTTATGGGACGGCTTAAACCTTCGGTGAGCAAGAATATTTCTTATGCAGGTAATAATGCAAAAGGTGCATTTTTCAAATCTACAAATGGCGGACTAAACTGGTTACAATACGGAACAGTACCAGCTGACTGCAGTTACTTTACTTACATGGATTTTATCAATGAAAATACGGGTGTAGTATTAGCTGATGTTGGTCCAAACGGAACTAACTTCATGAATATTCTTAGAACCACAAACGGTGGTTTAACATGGAGTCCAACACTGACTGAAAATTTTAACGGACAGATAGTATTTATTAAATATGCTTCAGATAATGTAATTTTTGCCGGCGGTTTTTATAATATAGATACAGTTATACATAATGTTATTTTTAAAAGCACTAATGGAGGAACGAACTGGACTACACAATTAAGAGATACAGTATATTCAAATGCTGTTCATTTTATAAATAGTCAGACCGGATTTACCGCAGGGGGCGAATCTGAAGGTCCCAGTACAAATTCCACCAGCGGACATGTGTATAAAACAACTGACCAGGGTATCAGCTGGAATAAAGTTCTCGCAGCTGATACTATAGCGTTTCAGGGAATTAATTTCTTTGGAGAAACAGGAGTTGGAATTGCCTTTGGAAATAAAAATTTTAATGGTAGTTCATATATTCCCTATGCTTTCAGAACTTCGAATTTCGGACTTACGTGGAGTGTTCAACGGTTATCAGAAAATGATGACCCGTTAGTTATAAACAGTTTCATGCTGGATAAATATAATTATTATATCTCCGGAATAGGAGCAAATTCAGGTGCAATTCTGCATACAACAAATGGAGGAAGTGTGGGTGTTACAGCTATTACAGGATTTACCCCGGATAAATTTTCATTGGAACAAAATTATCCGAATCCATTCAATCCAACTACAACTATTAAATTTAATGTACAAACAAAAAGTAATATTTTTTTGAAAGTATATGATATTAACGGAAAAGAATTAACAACACTTCTTAACGATGTTAAAACGGAAGGAAGCTACGAAGTTAACTTCGATGCATCAGCTTACCCAAGTGGAATATATTACTATCGGTTAATTTCAGATAGTTATTCTGAAACACGTAAAATGATACTCATCAAATAATCTCATATTGCCCTGTTCATATTTTTTATGGACAGGGTTAATTTTCTCTGTAACAAATTCACGCCAAATCAGTATAACATATTTAGTTACACTCATTTCTCGCAAAACACACTTGTATTTTTCTCGCAAAAACACTTATTCAATACTAGTTTTTTAAATTAATCAATTTATAACCATGAAAATTTTTACAATCAGTATATTGCTATGCCTTTTTGCGACAATAAATTTATCAGCTCAATGGGTGCGGCAGACAACTCCGGGCACTGTGTTCTTCTTTAACTCAATTAATTTTGCAAATAGCAATAACGGAGTTATATCAGGCTGGGGTATTGATGCATCACACCCTGAAACAACCTCCAGAGCTTATTATACTACAAATGGAGGATTAACCTGGATTACCTCTTCAGTACCGGATTCATCCCGAGCAATTGTTTCAACGGAATATATTTCTTCACAGATTATTTATGCAACCGGCGCATTAAATGTATTCAATGAAAATTTCTCACTTAACAATTCCAAAAATGATTTTTCCAAATTTAAAAGAAACGGATTGCCTAACGGGAATAATCATGACGGAATAGATTTTTCCCTGGGAGCTTTTTTTAAATCTACTAACGGCGGTATATCATGGGTAAAATACGGCACTATGCCTCCTGATTGTTACTACGTTACTTACTGTGATTTCATTAATGCAAATACAGGAATGGCTATAGGAAGCATAATGGATACCAATACAACTATTCAGACAAAAATACTTAAGACTACAAACGGCGGATTAACCTGGTTTAAAACAATGAATGACCTGATAGAACGAGATTTAAGTTCAATTAATTTTGTAAACGAAAATCTTGCTTTTGCTACAGGGTTTGAATTCAACGGAACCCGGGAAATGAGCTCCATACTTAGAACAACTAACGGCGGTGTAAACTGGACAAGTATAACCCGCGATACACTTAAATTCACTCAAGTACATTTTATAAACAATAATACAGGCTATATATCAGGATCAAATCTGACAGGCGCAGTAATTTTAAAGACAACTGACCGGGGGAACAGCTGGAATACTATTTATACACGCGACTCTTTGATATTGGAAGGAATTAATTTTTACGGTGAAAGCGGAGTGGGAATCGCATTCGGTGAAAAATATTATACAGGAGATAATTATGTTCCCGCTGTATTGAGAACTGTAAATTTTGGTGAAACATGGTCTTTACAAACAATAACAGAAAGCGCTCCTAATGTAAATGTTACATCGAGCTCAATGATAGACAGATATCATAATTACATCGCCGGCGGGACATTTCAGGAAGGAAGGATTTATCATACACTAAATGGAGGCAGCACTTCAGTAGATAACAATTATAAAACATCTCCTGCTAATTATTCTTTAAGTCAAAATTTTCCAAATCCGTTCAATCCGGTTACATCAATAAAATTTAACATTCCAATAACCGGACAGACCAGTTTAAAAGTTTACAATAGCGTAGGCAAAGAAATAATTGAACTGATTAATGAAGTAAAGACAAGCGGAACTTACGATATAGAATTTAACGCAGCTGAGCTTCCAAGCGGTGTATATTACTACAGATTAATTTCCGGAGATTACGCTGAAACAAAAAAAATGATTCTTATAAAATAACTTTAAGATTTTAATTGAACGTAACCCAAATTATAATTTAAGCTATGAAATTTTTTACAGCAAGTATAACAGAGCGTTTACTGGCATCATTAAACTTATCCGATAATAGTAAACTTCAAAATGAGCAGGAAAAAATATACAACAAAATTATACAAAATAATTTTAAGAGCGCAAAAATAACCGGTTCTAATATAAAGATTAATTCAAAGCAGTCTGAGTTTTTCCATGAATTACATTCAGTTGAACTATAAAATAAATCTAAGCCAAAAAATGAAAATAATTATATTAATTGCACTTTTATTCATCTGCGGAATATTCATTGGGTTTAATCATTCAACATCTGATAATAATACATCAATTAATGATTCTAAAAGAAAAAAATTCGATGAGTACTTTACAAAATATAATCCCGAGTTCGTTAGTAAAGGGCTGATGAAGTCTTCTTTTAAGCATGAATTAATTTTCAGTCATTAAAAAGAAGGCGTAAAAAAACCTGCCTCGTTTTCACAAGGCAGGTTTTATTTTAAAAATTATTTCTATTAATTTATTTTGAAGGTGGAGGAGTTCCCTGTAATGCATTCAAAAATGATTTTGCATCTGCATTGTCGGGCTCCATTTCAAGAACTTTATTGAAATTCTTAATTGCTTCTTCCTTATACTTTGCTTCATCTGCAGTGTTATTTGCTGTTATAGCAGCTTTCCTTTTATCATAATTTATTATACCAATATAAAAGTAACCTAAAGAATACGTAGGATCTTTTTGTAATAAAAGATTAAATGTTGCCAAAGCATCATCAAGTTTTCCATCCTGATATTGCGCTACACCTTTTGCAAAGTAAACCGTTACATTCTTTGTATCCATTCCGATAGCTTTATCAAAACTAGCAATAGCATCTGAATAATTTTTCTGTGCTAAATAAATTTTTCCTTTTTCAAAATATACTCTGTCTTCATCGGGATCAAGCTTTGCAGCTTTGTCAAAAATTGTAAATGCTTTTGCAGTATCGCCTAATGCTAAATTTGTTCTGGCAATATTTATAAAATCTTCGGTTTCAAGAAAATCATCCGGCACTTTTGTATAAAATGTTAAAGCATTTGCGTAATCTTTTTTCTCGAACTGAATAGTTGCCTTAATTCTGTTAGCGCCTTCATCATTCGGATCTGATTTTAATACTTCATCAATCAATGCATCTGCCTGATCTTTTTCGCCAAGGTAATATAAAATTTTTGCTTTGTAAGATTTTCCATCTATTGAAGAGGGTCTTAAAGCTAAATATTTATCAATATTTTCTAAAGCTGTTTTATAATTTTCATTGAAGTACAGCAATCTTGCTGCTTCATAGTATGCATCTGCAAAGTTAGCATCTAATTGCTCTGCTGCAATATACTGATTTAAAGCTTCTGTATATTTTTTTTGTTTATAATAAACTCTGCCGAGGCCGTATGTAGCTGTTGCATTCTTTGGATTAAGACCTAACGCTTTTTTATAGTTATCTAAAGCAGGACCGTATGCTCTTCTGTAATAATAAGCATCGCCTAAACCTGCATACACATCTGCATTTTCTTTGCTGATAGTTGTTGCAAGAGTTAAAACTCTGATTGCATCATCAACTTTTCCTGCAAGTGAATAATTGTTTGCCTGTGAAATTAACACTGTTATATTTTCAGCGTCAAGCTTTGCAGCTTTTTTATAATATGTATCTGCTTTGTCGTACTGTTTTTTTGAACTGTATAAATCACCCATTGTTTTTAATGCCATCACGCCTTCATCATCTTTTGCAAGTGCTTTATTAAGATAAGTTTCAGCATCTTTAATGTTTCCTGTTTTATACAGCGCAAGACCGTAAAGATAGTTGGCATCGTATCCGTTATCTGACTTTACAACATCCTTAAGTGCATTCACAGCGCCTACGTAGTCACCTTTTTTAATAAAGCCTTCGGCTTTATCAACCTGAGCAAATATACCCGAAGCAAAAACCATAAAAGCAAAAACAAACAGTGTTAGAATTTTAATGTTTTTCATATATAAATAATAAGTGTTAATTAGTTTAATTGTATAGTTTGCACCGGCTGACTAACAGGTACTAATCCGTTTTTCAATACAACCTTCTGTCCATCCGGCTTCAAAAGATAATTTAGGAAACCTGTTGTAAGCCCGATTCCCAAATCACCCGTCATAAGATAAACATATCTTCTGTAGGGATAATTTCCATTTGCAAGATATCCCTGGTGGAACTGAACAAAATCTTTTTGAAAACCTGTAGCAGTTATCTGAGATACTCTTAGTGCCTTAACTGTTGCATCAAGCGAATCCTGATTTCCCTCAGAGAGCCATGCCATATTTACTATTCCTATTGCGTTAACATTTTCTCTTACCATCTGAAGCATCTGTGTGCTTGTAGAGCATACTGCAGCAGAGCTTGAGTAATCCATTCTTTTCATCACAGAGTCTTTAACAAAATTATAAACTGCAGAGTTCTGTCTCTGTATAAAAAGTTTTATGTTCCCCTTTGAACCGCTGAAATACGATTTTGTTTCACTATTCTGTTCCTCGTTCTGAGATTTTATATCTGTCCAGTTTTTATATTCACCGGTAAAAATATTTTTCAGATCATCTGATGTAACTCTGAGAACAGGGTTCTTTGGATTTACAATGAAGGCAATTCCGTCAATTGCAAATTCAAACTTTTTAAATTCAAGTTTGTTATCTGCAATGATTTTTTTCTCTTCACCTGTAAAGTCGCGCGTTACAACAATTGTTTTTGTTTTACCGTTTATTAAATCGGCAATACAATTTGTGGTTGGAAGTGTTGTTAAAAATAATTTTGCTTCCGGGTTAAGTCTTTCAAACTCGTCCTTTTGCTTTTTCATCAAAGGTTCAACAGTTTCGTCAACATCAACATCTAAGTTGCCTGTAATTGCCTTCGATTTTATTTTATCAAAATCACATCCGGAGTAGAGGGAAAAACTTAAGAAGAGTGTAAATATAAGGGTGTGTAAAAAGATTTTTGTCATGATTCATTTCCTTCTCATTTTCGTTTGAGAAGCTTTTCCGTTTGCTTCTTCATCTCTTCGCGGCGTTCTTCAAGCACAGCAGCTTTTTGCTTGGAGTAAATATTAAGGGCTCTGTAAATTGCATAGCCTATAAGTATTCCTCCGAAAACCATTCTGGTGCTTTTTTCAGCGGCTCCCATGATTACTCCTGTCATCAATAGAATTCCTGCAACAAGTAAAACAATTGATGTGATATAACTAATGATGACAGAAGTATTCGTATTCATTCAGACTAATTGTATAAATTATTTTTCTTTATCGTCGTCATCGGTTTTCTTCTTGGTTCCGAGACTGAATTTAAATGGTACGTTAACATAACATCTTACCGGCTGTCCGCCCTGCAATGCAGGTGTGAACTGAAGGTTCATAACCTTATCTGAAATTTCACTATGGAATACATCAGGTCCGCTGATTGAAGAAACTTTGATAATTTCTCCGCTTGTTCCTACTAAAATCTTTGCTACGCAGGTTCCTTCAATTCCTGATGCTCTTGCGATTTCAGGATATTTCATTGAACCTCTTACTGAGCTGAGATTAACAGCAACGGGAGCTTTCTCTACTTCAAAAGACTGGAAGTCTTTTTTCTTTTCTTCTTTCTTTACTTCTTTTGTTTCAATTTTTTGTTCAACTTTCTTTTGCTCAAGTTTTCCTGTTCCGTCCCATGTTACTTTGTTCGGGTCATCTGTACCTGTTGATGCAACGGGCACTTTAACTTCATCAAGTTTTTCCTGAGTCTTTGTTGTTAAAACTTCTGATTTTTCCTTAGCTACCGGTTCAGGTACCAAAGCTGCAAGATCTTTCAATGCTACAGGCGGAGGTGTTTCAAGTTCCGGTGGAGGAGGAGTTTCTTCACTTGTCGGAGGAGGTAAATCCAAATCCTGCAGTGTGATTAATCTTTGCTGATTCTCCTTTTCTGCTTCTATACTTGCTTTAATTTTATTGTAAGCAAATACGCTTCCGATAATTACGAATGCAAAAATAATTGCAATCATTAATCCTCTGGTAGCGAACTTCTGATAGAGGGCTATCAGTTCAGGAGCTCCATAGGTCATTTTGCCCAATGGTTTTACTTCTTGTGTAGCTGTTGCGGTTGCCATGTTATAAACCTCGCAAGTTTTTTATTTTAAAAATCGTAAGAAAACTGTAATAGATTTAACCAGTCTATTTTATAATTGTTCCTCTTAACTGCAAAATAAAGAAGAAATAACATAAAATCTATTGCTAAATTGTAATATTACAATTTTTTTACACTTTTTTTTAAGGGATGGGTTTTACTGATTTTAAGCAGAAAATCCGGCAATCCTTATCGAATTGCCGGTTTTATCTGTTTTATATGTATATAATTACTTTCTGTAAATATTTAATCATCAATTTTATTCATCTATGCTTTTCTTCTGTGTTCCAAGTGTAAATTTAAAAGGAACATTTACATAACATTTTACTGCTTCACCGCCTTTAATAGCAGGTGTAAACTGCAGATTCATAATCTTATCTTCTATCTCTGAGCGGAATACTTCCGGTCCGCTTATTGATGCAATCTTTATAATTTCTCCGCTTGAACCGACTAATATCTTCGCTACGCATGTTCCTTCTGTTCCGACCTGTTTTGCAATTTCAGGATATCTCATTGAACTCTTCACTGAGCTTAAGTTTACTGCTACAGGAGATTTTTCAACTTCAAACGATTGAAACGGTTTATCGTCTTTTATCTTTACCGGTTCTTCTTTTATAATATTCTCTGCAATCTTATCATTTGTTTTATCGTTCATATTTGCAGTTACTTCATTCGGATTTTCTGTTCCATCTTTTCCAACAGGAATATTATTTACCTTATCCAAAGCTTCGACTGTTTTTGTAGTCATTATTTCTGATTCCTGTTTAGCAACGGGCTGAGGAATAAGCGCAGCCAGGTCTTTTAACTTAACAGTCTGCTCCGCCTTTGGAACATCTACCGGCGCGGTTATTTCTTCTGTCTTCGGAATTATCGGCATATCATAATTCAATATCACAATCTCTCTGTTGTATTCTTTTTCATCATTGCCGGTTGCATGCAGCGAACTATACAATGCGACGCTTCCAATGATAATAAAAGCAAATACGATTGCAATTAACAATCCTCTGAATGCATACCTCTGATATAATGCTACCAATTCAGGAGCACCGTACTTCATGTTACCAAGGGGTTTTACTTCTTTTGTTACTTCTGTGTTTCTTTCTTTTGCTTTTTCGGTTTTCATTTTAAACCTCGCAAGTTATTAGATTATTTGATTAATAAACTTAGAGATTAAACTATGAGGTTATAGAAATGTTCCGTAAATTTTGGACTGATTTTTTATATGAACTAAAACCACCCCTCAGTCCCCCTCGTTTTCAAGGAGGGGGAAGTTTGTGTTTCTTGTTCCAAGTGGAACATATTGAGTGAGAAAAAAATATTCAACTAATTCCCTCTCCTTTTCAAGGAGAGCCTGTCCCGCCAAAGGCGGGAGGGGTTAGGGGGTGGTTACACTCTTCAATTCTTATTTGAATATCTAGGTTAATATGAAAATTGAATAAAAAATTAGTGTATCTTTTGAATATGATTTAAACCACCCCCTCAGTCCCC